>JAUIAZ010000068.1 GCA_030427465.1 Gammaproteobacteria bacterium
TGGAGCCTGGTATCAGATGACGCCCCGATACCGCTTGCTGGCGGAGTTTGAAGAGCAGGTGTTTTCGCCTCGCTGTCCCACCCACATACTTACGATATCGGCCCGTGAAAAAGCCGTCTATCAGCAACACTATCAGACACCGGATGAACGCTTTCACCTGATTCCTCCCGGGCTCGACCGGCAACGCATAGAGTCCGCACTGACTGCCGACAACCGTCGGCAGTTGCGCGAAGACTGTCGCCTGTCAGATACAGACACGGTGATGCTCATGGTCGGCTCGGATTTCCTGCGCAAAGGCGTAGACCGGGCACTGCATGCCCTTGCGGCTCTGCCTGTTGCAGAAAGGGAAACCTGCTATCTGTGGGTCATCGGTCAGGGCAAGCGGAAGCCCATGATGGCTCTGGCACGGCGGTTGGGCATAGAGAAACAGATCACCTTCTGGGGGGGGCGCGATGATGTGCCGCGCTTCCTGGCTGCCGCTGATTTGCTGCTGCATCCGGCCCGCTTTGAGGTGGCGGGCAACGCCATTATTGAGGCCCTGGTGGCGGGTCTGCCGGTTCTGGTCAGCGCGTCGGCCGGTTTCAGTACCCACGTTGAAGCGGCGAAAGCCGGCTGGCTGATTGCAGATTCCCCCTACTTGCAGGAGACTTTTGATACGCTTCTGAACGAAGCCCTGCAACGCAGAAGCCAATGGCCAGAGCTGAAACAGCGGGCTCTGGACTATGCTGAGCAGGTTGACCTGTATCGTCGGCCGCAGGTGGCAATGGATGTGATAGAGAGCGTGATTGGAGGAAATCAATAAAATGGCGGGCGCTTTTGCGGATTGCCCATTCAGTTAGTCTGAGCGCGTTCCAACCAGAATTCCCTGTTCAAAGAAGTGCTCCAACAATAAAGGTGCCAGCAACTCTGCGCCAACTATCGATAAGTGGTCTTTGTCAAAATAAAAGGAAGCTTCTGTACTGCCAGCAAGGCAAGTTTGCGTATCACATAAAACGCTGGCTGGATCGACTATTGTAATATTCGCGTACTTGGCGGCTTCTTTTGATAGTAGATCATTGACCTCTTTCTGAAACGCTTCATGCTTTGCTTTTGATACCGAATTCTGGATGAGCAGCATTTTGTCAACACTGCCAGAAAGGTCCAGAGACCTGAGATAGATTTCGTCTGCGTTAAACTCTTGTAGTGGCACTTGGAGCAGTACCAGTACAGCGACACCTAAATTTGCATAATGGGCAAAGGTATCCTCGATACCCTTTCTCAGTGCTGCTTTGGAATTAGCTTTTGATCTTTCGTCGGTGTCTTGCAGAAAGAGAAAGCTGTTCTTTTTCCCTTCATAGTTGCCCTCGGTGAAATAGGTCCAGCGGGAGGCAAGTAACACTGCGGCATAGTCTTTTTTAGTGGGGAGTATTGCCGTCGCAGCATTGAGTGCGTTGCAGTTTTTCTTTACCTGATCTTTTCGATCTGGGTAAACCGATAGTAGCGGCGGGCATCCACTGTACCCGACATAATCCATACCGACCTGATGCGCCTCTGCCAGATTTTCGAGGGCGGGCAACACGGCATACATGTGGGAATCACCCAGGACCAGTACTCTGGCGTTGCCTTCAGAAAGAGAACAGGCTACTTCCTCTTTCTGGTGCTGGTAATCTCTATCGAAGCATTCGTAGCTTCGGCGGTCGATGGTGGCAATAACCGAATCAGGGATACTGGCCCTGTATGTTTCTGGCTTTTCCTCTAACACATACAGGCCAGCGAAAATGAAGAAGACCCACAAGGGTATCCAGAATTTAGCAGAAAGCCGTTTCTCTACCCAATAGTACGAAGCCGCGCCTAAAGCCAGGCTCAAGACTCCGATCCCTGCCTGCCAAAAGTAATTGCTGCTCTGTCCCAAAGTAAACACCAGAACGACTACGGCCCAGTGCCATAAATAAATAGAATATGACCAGAAGCCGATCTTTTGCAGGGCAACATTGCCCATTAGACCAGCCCCCTCTTGCTTGGCAATAATAACCAGGAACGCACCGAAAACAGGAAGGACTGCCCAAATACCCGGCCAGGGTGTCTGTTTATCAATCAGGAAAAAACTGGCAATAATCATTGCCAGGCCTGTCAGCGACAGAAGTCTGCTTTTGTCGGCGGCCAGCTTGACCGGAAACAGATAAACCAGTCCCCCAATAAGCATTTCCCAGAACCGCGTATGTAGGAGAAAATAGGAGGCTTCAGGCCAGATTTTACTGGTGGTTGCGCTTACCACTAAACCAGATCCTGTGAGAAAAGCCAGGCCAAGCTTCGCTCGAGAGGATGGCAGGATTGTTTTCAGTAGCAGTACAATCAATGGATAAATCAGGTAAAACTGCCATTCGACCGAGAGAGACCATGTGTGAAGCAGCCATTTCTCATGAGAGTCGGCGTCGAAATATCCTGCTTCACTCCAGTAGGTGAAATTTGAAAGAAAAAGTAGGGAGCTGCTGGCATGCTCGCCTAGAATCGTATAGTCATAGGGCGGCAGGTAGAACCAGTTTGCGGCCAATAAAACGCCGGTAAATACTGTCAATGCGGGAATGATTCTGGTGGCACGCGCCCAGTAAAATGCTGACAGGGAGAATGTCCCTCTGTCATGCTTACCCCATATGATGCTTGTCATAAGGTAGCCAGAGATAACAAAAAATACATCAACTCCGGCGAAACCACCGGGAAGCAGGGCCGGGTTGATATGAAAGATCACCACTGCAATGACTGCTACGGCTCGCAGCCCATTTATGTCGTGTCTAAAATTCATCTGTTTCCCCGTTGCGCTATTTCAGCTTTCTTGTTTGTGCGTCTCTCAGGCAGCTTAGTGCAGGCTCAACCACTAATGGCTTTTTTCCTGGCTCTGCGTTTTTGATAAAGATCAAACAGACTTAGGTACCAGTCCCGCCAATGTGTTCCATCACCCCGCACTCTGCTGCTGAGATACCGGCGCAGGAAAACCAACCGTCTGCCCCGACTCAACAGGCCAGGTTCCAGATAGTTCAGTTGGCTAAGATCTTTCAGGGCGCGTGATTTCGCGAGAAACCACCAGCGTTTTCCCTGCTCGTTGTCCATGAGTGTAAACGACCAGTGTCCATCCGTTGATTCACTGCACAGCAGGTTATAGGCATTGAGATCGCCGTGCGTGAAACCTTCATCATGAAAACGGGCGATCAGATCGGCCAGATCTTTGACCAGATGCCGTTTTTGTCGGAAATTCAGCGCGCCCTTTAAGGTGCTCAGCAAGGTCGGAGCCTTTACCCGTTCTGTGACTAACAGGGGCTGGTCACCCAGTCTGAGCAAGGCGATCGTTTCCGGAACATTGAATCCTGCCGATCGCAGGCGTTGCTCTTTTTTCAGGATGCGCCTCACCGGGTCTGTGAACACTGAGATTAGCGGTGTCTTCTGTGTCCCTTTCAGTGCAGGGAACAGTTTGACCGCATACTCCCGGTGCAGAAACACCTTAGCGGCACTGCCGGTGCGGATAGACTCCCAACCACTTTGAGCGCTTGGCTGGAATTGCGCACGGATCAGTTCAAAAACCGGCTCGGGACACTCTCCCTGCAGGGTCTGGACAGGTTCAGGTGAACTTTTTCTCATTCAGCAGTCGCTCGTAGTGGTCCCGATCGCGCATTTTGAATACGGTTGCGGGAGATCCGCCCGCAATCGCCAGATCCGGGATGTCTTTGACCACTACTGCCCCGGCCTGGATGATGGCACCGTTACCGATGCTGACTTCACCAATAATTGTCACGCGATTGCCCAGCCAGACCTGATCGCCAATGCGCACATGATGACGGATATTGGTGTGATCATAGGGTAATGCCTCGCCCCGGTGGTTGTGCATCTCGGTGATGATCATGCAGTCCTTTCCGGAGTGAAAGTTATTGCCAATGCTGACTTTACCGCGCCCCTCAATCTGCATGCCATTGAAGTGGCAGTTCTGCCCCAGATGGGTATTCCGCGACAACTTGGTTTCACCCTTGGCGATCATGGGGGCTGTAAAGGAGGCAACCTCGTGCTCAGCCCGGAACTGGATATACCATTTGCGGATCTTTTTGATCAGGGAGCCAATTTCGCGCATCAGCACATAGGGTATGGTGCCAGCCCGGAAAGACTTTCGCCCCATCAGTTGAACTCCCGATCGATGAAGAACTTCTGAGCGGCGACATTCCAGAAGGCATCGGACTGCAGCAGGTCCAGGAACCGCTGATCGCTCTGGCCGTCGCCGAACTGTCGGATGGGTTCGTGTTGGCGATGGCTGGCTTCTGCGATGGCAGCTTCTATGGCACTTTGCTCACAAGGCGCGTTGATGATGGTCTCGGCAAAAGCCCGGTTGTGCTGGCGCGGGCCGAGATTGATGCTGGGCACACCATAGGCGGGTGCTTCACGGACACCGGCACTGCTGTTACCCATCATGCACACCGCATGCTTCAGCAAAACGAGAAAGTACTCGAAGCGAATGGAGGGAAACAGCTGAACATTGGGCTGGTCGGCCAGGCTTTGCCAGCCTTCGAGGATGATCTCCGAGCCGTGATCATTATTCGGATAGACCACCAGCCAGTGCAGCGCGGACTTTTTAACCGCAGCCACGATCGCCTCCACTTCAGCGGGTAAGCGGTCAACCGCCGTTGTGACCGGATGAAAGAGGAGGATGCCGTAGGGTTGTTCTGGCAGTTGGTAGTGGCTGCTGACTTTTTCAAAAGCAGGCAGGTCCGGACTGAACATCACATCAAAATCCGGGGAGCCGATGACATGGATGCTGTCATCTCGTTCGCCCAACTGCAGCAGGCGTTTGCCGGCCTCTTCATTGGCGACGAGGTGGATATGCGACATCTTGGTCACGGCATGCCGGATCAACTCATCGATAGTGCCGGAAACTTCACCGCCTTCGATATGCGCCACCAGGACATTGTTCAGGGCACCGGTGATGGCACCAGCCAGTGCCTCCACACGATCACCGTGAACAATCAGCAGATCGGGCCGGATCTCTTTAATGTAGTCTGAAAGCCCCCCGATGGTCTTTGCCAGGATGACATCCATGCTGTCATGGCCCGACTGGTTGATGAAGCGGTACTGGTTCTGAATACCGGATTTGTCAATTTCGATACAGGTCATCCCATACTGCCGCAGCATGTGCATGCCGGTGACGAAGACGTGGACTTCGAAATCCGGGCTGGCCTGAGTGATCTTGATCAGCGATTTCAGTTTGCCAAAATCCGCCCGGGTGCCCGTCAGGAAGACCAGTCGCTTCGGCGTGTTCACATCAGATCCTCTTTCGAGATCTGTTTGCCGGCGGCAATGGCCCGTCGGGTTTTACGACCCAAAAGGTCATTGTAGTCCGGTGCCAGGAAGTCGCCGGTGCCGGGGCGGCGTACCCAGAGGTTGTCTTTGCTCAGGGCTTCCCCTTCGGCTATGTCTGAATAGGCAACCACACTGGCAAAAGCAAAGGCGATCGTGGGGGCTTCGGCTTCTACAGCCCCTTTGGAGCCTCCGCGCATCTTCTGCAGTCGCGCACTGTCTCGAATCAGTTCACTCATGGCCTGGGGATCCATGGAGCAAACAATATCCGGGCCTTCTCGTTCCATGCTGTCCGTGAAGTGTCTTTCCAGAATGCAGGCACCCAGGGCGACAGAGCCCAGGCAAGCGAGATTTCCAAGAGTGTGGTCGGACAGGCCAACGACGGCATCCGGGAAGGCATTCTGCAGTTCGACCATGCCACCAAGTCTGACCAGTTCATCAGGGGTTGGATAGACGTTGGTGCAATGCAGCAGGGCAAAAGGCACCTTTCGCCGACGCATGATATCCACAGAAATCCCGATGGACGCAATATCATTCATGCCGGTGCTCAGAATAATGGGCTTGCCGAAGCTGGCGACATGGTCGATGAGCGGGTAGTTGTTACATTCGCCGGACCCGATCTTGTAGGCAGAAACGCCCATGCGCTCCAGGCGGTCAGCGGCTGCCCGGGAAAATGGTGTGGAAATGAAAATGGCACCACGGCTTTCGATATGCTGTTTCAGCCGGGTTTCGTCTTCTTCATTCAATGCACAGTTGCGCATGATTTCATAGATGGAAATATCTGCGTTTCCGGGAATCACGGATTTTGCTTCATCCGACATTTCATCTTCGATCACGTGCGTCTGGTGCTTGACGATCTCTGCGCCCGCATTGATGGCGGCATCCGCCATTTCACAGGCCAGCTCCAGGCTGCCGTTATGATTGATGCCGATTTCTGCGATGACCAGAGGCGGTTCATCATAGGCTATGCGACGGCCCGCTATGTTAAAACTGGCGTTACTCATTTGCGTTCTCCTAGCAGGCGCTCAATTCGCCTGACATCTTCCAGAGTGTCCACATCATGGGACATTTCTTCTGACATGATATACGGAATTATCCGTTGACGTGGAACCGCCTGCTGTGAAAGCAGGTCGCCCGCCCGAAAAATATACAGGGCGCCATTCGGCATATAGGCCCTGGGCAACTGTTGTCTGGGGGTGAAAGGCGCCTCCGGGCTTAGCATCCCGGTCAGGAATCCACTCTCTGGGTCGCTACAGAAAGCCTTACCCGGATGGTGGGGCGGTTCAAACAGACTCAGCAGGCAATCCGCTTCCGGATTGGCCTGAAAAGCCGCCAGGCCGTCCCGAATGTGCTCTGCGGTTCTCAGAGGGGAGGTCGGCTGCAGAAGCACGATCAGGGTGTCTTCCGGCAATGCCAGCGCTCCGATCACATGTGCCAACGCGGTCCAGGTCGGTGCATCGTCTGTAGCCAACTCTGGCGGGCGCATAACGACTTCGGCACCCAGCTGTTTTGCGGTCTCCGCAATCCTGGGACAGTCTGTGGAAACGATGATCCGGTCGATCTCTGCAACCGCAGAAGCTGCGTCTATGGACCAGCCGATCAGGGGTTTGCCGGCTACCCCAAGAATGTTTTTGCCGGGTAGTCCCTTGGAGCCTCCCCGAGCGGGTATGATCGCGATGCAGGGTGCACTTGCTGGATGGTCTGGTTGTGTGCTCATGCTAGTTGGCGCCTCCGGCTAACGGCTTGATCTGAAAAAACGGGCCCACAAAGTGCTCACGGTAATACTGGTAGACTTGGGCGGAGATTTCGACTCGCTCGGGAATCAGGATGTCTTCTGAAGGGATCTCGTAGCTGGTGATGGGAATCTGCTCGCCGAACAGGACTACGGTGCTGTCCAGCGCGGTGGAGTAGAGCCCAATCAGTGCCTGAGGAATCTGGCCGCCTTCCACCAGAGCCAGCTCGAAAGGCAATTCATTGCGCTGCACCCGCCACCCCAGTGCCCTGGCATGGTCATCGACCCGCGCATGCTCCTCCCGCCGGTGAGGTACATAAGCGACCGGGTGCGGACACTCACTGGCAATCTGCCGCAGATAATCGCGGTAACGTTTGGCACTCAAGATACCGGCTTCCACCATGGGGCTGCCGATAAACCAGACTTCGTCGCGGCGCTCGCTGTGAGCGGCTTTGCGTTTGAGGTGTGCATAGTGGTGGCGTTGCAACTGATCGCCACCGCTAAGCGGCAGATCATACACGGAGAAATAGGTCAGAACGGGAATGTCTTCATCGTGATAACCAAACAGCCGCTGCTTGCTGAAGAGCCTTTTCAGGCCGCGGTTCTGTTTCTGCAGCCCCTCGCCGCGTGCTCTTTGCTCGGCGACCTTGATTGTGGCGCTGCCATCATCCAGAAGCACCGCTCGTTTGGCATAGGTGTTGGCCATATGGCGCATGAAGCGGGCCCGATAGTCCCCAATAAACACCGTTTCAATAGGGGGATGCTGCTTCATCCAGGCTTCGATTAGACGTTTTTCCCTGAGAAAATCCGGCAGTTTCCGGGTCGGACCAACTTTCAGGACCTCCGCCCAATCCTCCGTTTTGATAAGTGACAGGGTCAGTGACTGGCTATGCTCGGATACCCCGACAAAAACAACCAGTACAGCGGCAGCGCGGGGCACGCCAAACGCCGCTTTTGCTTCCTGGGCGTTCAGTAACTGTAGTGGCGACTCGACAACAAACAGATTCAAGTCTTTTGCCTCCTGCGGGCTTCCCGTTTTTGATGGTGTTGCCACATCGCCTGTGACTTCCTGCGGCAGGCCTCAAGTAAGGACCCGTGCTGGCTCAGCACTTCACGCAGTGAGGTGGCGCTGAAATACACTTTCAGAAAGCGGATGGTGTCAGTGTCACTGACCTCCCGCAGCCGGGCTGAAAAATGCAGCGCGGCGAGATCCTTGACCAACCAGCGCATTGGTACCGCGGCACGGCGTTGCGCCCGATGCAGATCCATAAGGAACAGGGGTGGACAGGAGCCGGTCTGCAGGTCCTGCGGGTGATAACGAAAGTGGGGCAGATACAAATCCCGGTGGTTCATGCCGGCATCGTGCATGCGTCGCACAATGCGGGCCACTTCATCAATAATGGCGCGACGGGTCAGGTCATCCAGCGGCAAAGCCCCTGCTGTGTCAGAGGCGCCATCGCGGAACAGTTCATTCAGCGTTCGCGTCTCGCCCAGGGAACGGGTCAGGAGAAAGCTTTGTTGCCGGGTAGGCCACCAGCCTTTGACGCCGAAAGCCAGCGGTTCGGGCGTTCGGATTCCGGCTTGATTGGCATGCAGGATGGCCTCAAACTCGTTACGCGCCCCCAGAACGGGGCGCCTCAGCCGGAGCAAGTCTCCGAGTATGTCTCCCCATGACAGGCCAAAATGCTTTTTGATAAAGCCTTCACCGTCGGGCAGCTGCACCCTCAGTGTGTCACGTTTCTCAACCCGTCGGACACTCTGACCCTCGAGCGACATAAACCAGCCGAAGGTATCCGGGGCTGAATGGAGCTCGTCCTGAAACGCCTGATTCACCCAGAGGGTCAGCTGCTGGTCTTGGTGCAGATAGCTCATTTGTTTTCAACTTGATGACGGGTGCCACAGTTTAGGCTGCCAGGGCAATCACTGTCACGGCCTGATAATGTCCTACAGGAAAAGTGACGTGGATCGTGTTTCCCTCGCACGGATAATTTATCCTCATCAGACAAAACAACTACCCTGAGCACGACCATGCCTGTGCGTAAGCGTCTGGATTTACTGACACTGATCATACTGAGCCCATTTGTGATTTATCACACGATAGGTCACAACTGGCTCCCGGCGCTGGCGGGTATCTCAGTCTGGGTATTTCTTGCCGTTTCGGTGCTCATGCCGGAAGGGCACCGGCGGCAACAGCAAATTCATCATCTGGTTCATATCGCGGTGGGACTGGGGCTGCTCTACTTCAGCTGGTGGGACCCCTATAACGGTATGCTCTGGGCTACGGCTTACAGCGTTTCTATCTATCTGATCCTGGCCCCCAGGATGGCATTTTCAGCCCATCTTGTTTTCCTGGTGCTGTTTGTTCTGGTGCAGAAGTTGGCGGTTGGGCAAGATTGGCTGCAGACGGTGCGCTTCGTGGGTGTTCAGGCTCTGGTCGCCGCCTTCTGCCTTGTGTTTGCGGTAGATCGTGTACGAAAGGAACGTGAGTTACGCGCGCTGGCCGCCACAGACCCTCTGACCCGCATAGCCAACCGTCGTGAGGTCCTGAGCCGCCTGCAGGATGCCCTGGTGATGCGGCAGCGTTATGCACAACCGGTCAGCCTGATCCTGCTCGACATTGACCACTTCAAATCCATCAATGACCGGCTGGGCCATATGGCAGGTGATCAGGTTCTGCTGTACTTTGTCAGAGTGGTCAGTCTGAATCTCCGCGGCAGTGATCTGCTGGGCCGCCTGGGCGGAGAGGAGTTCATTGTCGTGTTGCGGAATACGGCGCTGCCGGCGGCCCGGAGTGTGGCAGAGAAAGTCGTGTCTGCGACAGCTGCAGGCGGGTTTCCGGAAGTGGGGAAGGTGACCGTGAGTGCAGGTGTCATAGAAGCCCGTCAGAATGAAAAGCTGGAGTCCTGCCTGAGACGCGCAGATGAAGCCATGTACATGGCCAAGCATCGGGGGCGTAATCAGGTCGCGACTCTGGATAACTGACGGCGTGGCGTTCTGTCTTTCTGCGACGAATGCCAGCAACCGATCATTTTGTGGAGAGCCTCATGAAAGTTGCCTTTTTCTCTGTTCATTCCTACGACCGCGAGTTCTTTGACGAAGCCAACGTGGGCTTCGGGCACGAACTGCAGTATTTCACCACTCACCTTGACACCCGGACGGCGGTACTTGCGGAAGGGGCAGAGGCGGTCTGTACCTTCGTCAACGATACCCTCGACCCGGCCGTTCTGGAGCAGCTGGCACAGATGGGTATTCGTAAAGTGGCATTGCGGTGTGCCGGTTTCAATCAGGTGGATCTGCGCGCGGCAGAATCCCTCGGGATACAGGTGGTTCGGGTTCCGGAGTATTCCCCCTACGCTGTAGCTGAACACACGATAGCGCTGATTCTCGCCCTGAATCGCAAGATCCATGTGGCGCATAGCCGCGTTCGCGATGGCAACTTCCGTCTGGCAGGCCTGCTGGGCTTCGACTTGCACGGAAAGACGATCGGTGTGATTGGTACCGGTAAAATCGGTCTTGAATTCTGTCGTATCATGCGCGGGTTTTCCTGCCGGGTGCTGGCCTACGACCTGTATCCCCATCCCGCCGCCGCTGATATTGGCATTGAATACACCAGCCTGGATGCGCTGCTGGAGCAGTCGGATATTGTCTCGTTGCACTGTCCGCTGACACCGGAGACGCATCATCTGATTGATGAGGAAGCCATTGGCCGGATGAAGCCGGGTTGCATGCTGGTAAACACCAGTCGGGGGGCTCTGATTGACACGCCGGCGCTCATCCGGGCGCTGAAGCAGGGCACTTTGGGCAGTGTGGCGCTGGATGTCTACGAAGAGGAAGGCGATCTCTTTTTCGAGGACTGGTCTGCACACGTGATACAGGATGACGTGTTCGCCCGTCTGCTCACTTTTCCGAACGTGCTGATTACCGCTCACCAGGCCTTCTTTACCCGCGATGCTCTGCAAAACATTGCATTGACCACTCTGAGTAACCTGGCACAGCTGGGCCGCTGTGAAACTTGCCCGAATGAGGTGAAATTACCGGATTGAAACTTACCCGGGTCTGTCTTGCGGCGCTGTGAGACGACGCCTTTCAGTCCTGGCAGCGAGAGCAGACAGCCTCGCGCCGGAAAGGCTGCAGCAGGCGGGTGCGATAGCGGGCAAACAGCCGGTACAGAGTGCCGCTTAGCGGACGCAGCCAGCGCCAGCGGAGTGGCGCGACCCAGTGGGGGTAGCCCAGCAGCGTCCAGGCCTCTACGGTCACATCCAGTCCGGTCAGCAGCGAGCCGTCGGGACGACGCGCATGCAGGATGGCCATGGCCTGGTCAAAGCTGAGATCCGGATGCCGGCCATCGAAGTCTGGGGCATGGATATCCTCGAACGCCAGGCAACCGGCCTGGTTGCGCTTTTGCATGTGTGTAATTTCCCAGCGGCACAGGGGGCAGTGGGAATCGTAATAGAGGGTCAGGGCAGGCGCATCAATTTTGATCATACAGATAATACGTCTGCCCCGGCTTTACGGTTTGGCCACAGTTCCGCCGCGTGACTCCCGACGGGCCAGCCGCCGCCGGACGCTCAGCGCCGGGTGAGTGACAGCAGGGTGTTTACCGCCTGAGTGTACCGAACAGGGAAACCACGCTGGACCAGATCGAATAGCCGCGCATCATTGCCAATCAGCAAGCGGGAGCGCCCCTTGCGTACGGCTTCCAGAATTTCTTTGGCGGCCTGCTCCGGTTGCACCCGGGCGATCTTGTCAAAGTCCTTCACCGCCGCGGCTTTGTCATCTGCCCCGTTCGGGGCCGAGCTGAAACGCGAATTACGGGCAATGTTGGTCTTGATGCCCCCCGGATGCACGCACAAGGCGTTCACACCGGTTCCTGACAGTTCGGCCCGCAGGGATTCGGTAAAGCCGCGTACCGCAAACTTGCTGGCATTGTAGGCCGACTGGGTAGGTACCGAAATCAGGCCAAAGAGGCTTGAGATGTTCACGATGGTGCCCTTTTTACGTGCCATCATAGCCGGCAGGACAGCCTGGGTGCCGTACACAACACCCCAGAAATTGATGTCCATGACCCAGCGAAAGTCCTCAATACTCATCTCCGCAACCGTGGCCGACAGACCGACGCCGGCGTTGTTGATCATGACATCAACCGGCCCCAGGTCACGTGTCACCTGTTCTATGTAGGCTTCAAAGTCATCCTTGCGGCTGACATCCAGCTTGTGGGCAGCCCCCTTGGCGCCGGAGCGCTTGAGCCAGGCCTTGGCTGCGTCCGGATTGACGTCTGAAAGTGCCAGGCGCGCACCGCGCGCCGCCGCCTCTTCCGCCAGGGCAGCGCCAATACCAGAGGAGGCGCCGGTGATTACCACCAATTGATCTTTCATGCAGAAACTCCTGAATTCTTGTGATTGTCGTGGGGAAGTCGGGGTTCAGTTTGGCACCAAGTGATGAATATGCGCAATCATCGCTGGCGAACTTTCAAAGGCGCCGGAACTTCTTGCGGTACTGGCTGGGTGAGAGCCCGCAGTGTCGCTTGAATAGCCGGGTAAAGGAGCTCGGGTCTTCATAGCCGATGCCCATGAGGATCTGGTCCAGACTGTCCTGGCTGCTTTCGAGTGCTTTCTTTGCCGCCTCCATGCGCAAGGCTTGCAAGTAGCTCAGCGGTGTTTCCCCGGTGGCCTGGCGAAAGCGCCGGATAAAGGTCCGCGGCGACAGATGCTGACGACGGGCCAGTTCCTCCAACGTGAACTTTTCCGCGAAGTGGCTCTCGAGCCACTCCTGGGCTTCCCGCACCATGGCGTCGTCATGGTATTTCCGGGTTCGCAGTGGTGCGTAGGCCGCCTGCATCCCGCGTGACAGATCCAGCACATGAGTCTTCGCGGTTTCCAGTGCGACCTCGTGTCCACAGAAACGTTCCAGCAAGAGCATGGAAAGATCCAGCCACGCCATGCCGCCGCCGGCGCAAAAGATCGGTTCCTGGCTGGTAATCAGTTTTTCTGGTCTGAGTCTGACCTGAGGGTAGCGTTGTTGGAACAGGTTGGTGTAGGCCCAGTGGGTGGTGGCTTCGCGGCCATCCAGCAGACCGGCTTCGGCCAGCAGGAAGGCGCCACTGCAATTACTGGCTATATCACAGCCGCTGGCAGCAAAGCGTTGCAGTTGCGGGTAAAGGGCAGTTTGCCGGGCCAGAACCTGTTCCACATTGCCGCCGATGGTGGGAACCAGCAGCAGATCGGTACGTCGTACGCTCTCCAGTGCACAGTGGCTTTGCAGCAGGATCTTGTTGGTGCACTGAACCGGACCTCCGCCGAGACTGGCAAGTCTGACCCGGAAGCGTCGCTGGGGACGCACATCCTCGGCTTGCAGAATGGGCATGCCGGCAAGCGAAAAGACATCCATTGCCCCGGTAATGGCACTCGCGTAGGCCTGATCAAAGCCAACTATGGTAACGTCAAACATGGGGTAAAAAATGACCATAAATATGTCATTTAAGACAATATCATGTGAGCGGTGTTTCTGGGAAGCTGAATGTCAGAGGGTTAAAAGAGCCAAGTGAGATCGTCAGATGAATGAGCTTATTCCGCGACAGGAACTCGAGTTCCAGCTCTATGAGGTGCTGGATACAGAAAGTCTGTGTGAGCGTCTGCGCTTCAGGGAACACAGCCGTGAAACATTTTCCGCGATGCTGGATACCGC
>JAUIAZ010000451.1 GCA_030427465.1 Gammaproteobacteria bacterium
TCCCGCTCTCCCATGCGCTCTTCCATCAGGCGATCCACCAGATTCTGGTTATCGGAGAAGGTATGCGCCATCAGCAGACGGCCCCAGCCACAATGAATCTCAACATCCATTGGCGGGCTGGCACTGTCCTCACGGATGTGCTCGGCCTGAAGCGTTTCGTAACTGGGTTCTCTCTGGCGTCTGATGCGTTCTTTCAGTCCGCCGCGTCCCGTGGCCATGATCTTGTCCCCGCTGTCAAAAGTCGTGAGTCTGGAGCCAGATTTCCAGCAGGGCCAGCTGCCAGAGCTTGGAGCCCCGAAGCGGGGTGATGTGCGCTTCCGGATCTTTCAGCAAGTGGCTCACGTAGTCCGGGTTGAACAAGCCCCGCTCCCGTGCCCGATCCGAACCGAGAGCGCTGGCCACATAGTCCAGAGAATCACCTCTCAGATATTTTAAACCGGGCACCGGGAAGTAGCCTTTAGGCCGGTCAATGACTTCATGGGGAATAACCCGGCGTGCGGTTTCCTTGAGAATCCATTTGCCCCCTTCCCGTACCTTCAGGGAGGCCGGCATACGTCCAGCCAGTTCTACCAGCCGGTGGTCAAGGAAAGGCACACGTGCCTCCAGGCCGGCGGCCATCGTCATGTTATCGACACGCTTGACCGGATCATCTACCAGCATGACCGTGGTATCCAGGCGCAGCGCCTTGTCGACTGGGTCCTCAGCTTCCGCTCTACCAAATTCGTCTTTCAGGAAGTCACCGGCCATGTCACCCGCCAGCCAGTTTGTCCCGACGGTTTGCTGATACTCCTCATAAGACCGGTCAAAGAACGCCTGTCGATAGGAGGCCACCGGGTCAGCAGATCCCTGCAGTGGCGGATACCAGTGATAGCCGCCGAACACTTCATCAGCACCCTGGCCACTTTGCACCACCCGACAATGCTTTCTGACCTCCTGTGCCAGCAGGTAAAAAGCCACGCAATCATGGCTGACCATCGGCTCAGACATCGCCTCAATGGCTTTGGGCAGCGCATCCAGCAACTCACGCTCACTGATACGCATACGATGGTGCCGAGTGTTGTAGTGCCTGGCAATCAGATCGGAATACTGGAACTCGTCGCCCTTTTCCCCGCCAGCTGATTCAAAGCCGATGGAAAAGGTTTCAATCGGTGTGGTCTTGAACTCAGCCAGCAGCCCCACCAGCAGGCTACTGTCAACCCCACCGGACAGCAGGACGCCGACATCGACGGCGGCCACATTACGGGCTTTCACTGCATCCAGCAGTGATTCATGCAACAGATCCATCCACTCGCTTTCGGAGCGCCCCTGATCACCGTCCTGCGGCCCCATGACCAGATTCCAGTATCGCTCTTCGCGCGCCTGCCCCTGCGCATTCCAGATCTGCAGAGTGCCCGGCTGCACCCGCCTGATACCCTCAAACAAAGTTCGCGGTGCCGGCACGACGGAGTGGAAATTGAGATAGAAGTTGAGGGATTCCGGGCTGATCGCCGCCTGACTGTCAGGCGCCTTCGCCAAAGGAATAAGGGAAGAGGCGAATCGCACGCGATCCCCCTGCTGCTCATAATAAAGCGGTTTGATGCCCAGTCGGTCGCGTGCCAGTACCAATTCACCGGCCTCACGGTCCCAGACGGCGATCGCAAACATGCCGTTAAAGCGGGAAAAACAGTCCTTACGCCAAGCGTGGTAAGCCTTCAGTACAACCTCGGCATCTCCGTCGGAGTAAAACTGGTAGCCTTTCGCTTCCAGTTCCTGACGCAGCTCCCGATAGTTGTAGATGGCGCCGTTGAAAGACACCAGCAGACCAAGCCCGGCTTCATAAAGCGGTTGCCGGGAAGCGTCGCTGAGATCCATGATCATCAGACGCCGGTGGCCAAAAACCACGTTGTCTTGCTGATAAAGGCCACCACTGTCCGGGCCCCGGGGCCATTGAATCTGATTGGCGGTCTGGACAAATTCTAGAGAAGGTTCGGAACGATCAAAGCGGACTTCGCCGCTGATTCCGCACATAGGTACTCCCGTTGATCAATAACAGGCAAGTAACCCTAACAAAATGAGACACATATCTCAAAGGCAAGAGGCGGCCAACACCGCCTTTACACTGCCTCGGATTCCCGTCAGTTTTTTTTACAGCCGGTGGCATCTCCGGCCATGCTTCCCCAATCTGGAAGTACATCATCTTTTTGTTTTCTCGGTCATTTTCTGGTTCAGGCAGGATAGCTGCTAAAAAGCAGCCGAGCTGCGCAAGTATCATAATAATGGGCACACGGAGTTCACCCACCTCAAACAGGGAATAGGATATTCACAATGAAAACACTCGCGACACTGATTCTGACCTGCTCGGCCTTGAGTGCCAATGCAGCGACTTTTAACCTGGTTGGGGGAACAGCCGGCACGCTGCCCCACAACTGGACTGACTTTAACGGCTCTCTGGCACCCAATAAAGGCAACGCCTTTATGAAGTTTTCGGCCAGCGATGCTGCTTCCGGGGAAGGCATCTACCTGACCGCCAACTCGAAAGTGACTTTCGAGTATCTGGGTAAGGAAGCGGGCAACCACAACTGGAGCTCCACTTCCACAGCGACCAACTTCTTTTCCAACAAGAATTCGGCCAAGGGCAGTACTTATGAAGAAGTTCAGGGCATGGGTGCGCTGGATTTCACCTTCTCGACTGATGGGAAGTACCGCAACAAGGGCCC
>JAUIAZ010000069.1 GCA_030427465.1 Gammaproteobacteria bacterium
CCGGACAGATCGAAGAATGAAGACTCCCCGGCATGCATGACCACGCGTTCGAAGAACCAGCCGAGGCGTTTGCGTGAGGCGGCGTTGCTGGCTGCAGCCAGAGCCAGCCCGAGCAACTGCAGTGAGGGCCTGTCCGAACCGACCAACCCCCGGCAGCGGTTGATGATGATGTGCGTCTGGATCATCGGGTTGCTGCAGATCTCGCGTGCGCCATCCTGGTCCAGCAGCACATCGACCATCGCTTCCGCCGAGGCACTGATTTCCCGGATGTCTGGCTTCTCCGAGTAGGTGACGGTGGAATAGAACCGGGCCAGCCGCTCAATCGCCTCTACCGGGTTTTTCTGGGAAAAACAGGCCATTTGCCAGGCACCGGCAGAAGTGCCCAGGGTTGCCAGGGGCGTTTGCCGGTCCTTGAAGAACTCGCCAAAGAGATACTGGTCCAGAGCTTTGAGCACAAACCATTTGGGTCCCCCGGAGGCCGCGACCATCGCTCGGAAGTTTTCCTGCCGTAGCCCCTCGTCGAGCAGTTTCTGCCGGGCAGCAGGACCGGCAATCAGGGTCAGAGAAGGGGGGTGCATGGTGCCTCCGGATATCAGGAAGGGTTAGTCTTGGGAATCCGGTTCAGATTTCACCTTCTTTAACTTGTCAATGCAAGCGGGCCCGTTAACATGTGAACCAGGGCACTGACAGGTGCTTTTTTAACCACAGCTACAGCAGAATTGTTTTTCAGGGAAGAAGTCGTGAAGTTGTCGATATTTACCCCGGAGATGCCGGAATATGCACGACGGGCCCGCGTTGGTTCATGCGGTCTATTGAATACCCGAAACCTGTGCAGGGCCCTGTTTCGGGCAGTAATGTGCGTAATCGTTGCCCTGCCTGTGCTGGCTGCAGATATCCCGATGGCTCCCGAAAGCCACCCGGAACCGGAAAGCTATCCGAAAGCATCAGGCTATCCGAAAGAGCCAGGCAGCCGGGATGTTTCCCCCAGGTTGCCCGCAGCCTGTGATACTGGCAAACAGCTGCGAGAGCTGGTTCTTCCCAATGGCCTTATGGCCCTGCTGGTTGCCGATGCCGGGGCAGACAAGGCTAGGGTAGCTCTGCGCGTTGATGTCGGCAGTCAGCAAGACCCGGACGAATTTCCCGGTATGGCACACTTCGTGGAACACATGCTGTTTCTGGGTTCCTCAGAATTTCCTCTGGCGGGAGCCTATAACCGTTACCTGAGCCATTACAGTGGCCGATCCAATGCCCTGACCGATTACCAGCATACCATTTACCACTTTTCGGTATTGCCGGAGGGTCTGAGAGGGGCGCTCAAACGTTTCTCTTCGCAGTTCAAGGGCCCACTGTTTGATGAAAAATACCTGGATCAGGAACTCAGTGCGGTGGACTCCGAATACCACTACCGCAGTGACTTCGTTTACTGGCAGCTGATTGATGTGGTAAACGAAGTCATCCAGGACCGGCAGAAGCACCCCTATGCCCGTTTTTCCATGGGTAACCGGAATACTTTGAAGGTAGACCGCGAGACGGTGATGAACTGGTGGGAAACCCACTACAGTGCCGACGGTATGCACCTGGTGGTCACGGGCAATCATTCTCTGGACGAGCTGGAGGCTTGGGTCAAGGAAGACTTCAGCGCGATTCCCGTACGTAAGCGTTCGCCGCAAGCCTTGCCTGTACTGGACAAGTCGGCGCTGGTTCCCGGCCTGGCGAATGCCCACCTCGGTGAGCACCAGTGGGAAATGGTGCTTAAATTTCCACTGGAAAACCAGGCAGGATTGCTTGGGTCACCGGCCGTTGCTTACCTCAAGTATCTGCTGGGCCAGAGCATGCCGGGGTCAATTGAAACACACCTGCGTGGCTACGAGTATGCCAATGGGCTGACTCTGGATGTAGAGCCGGTTGACGACGCAACGGTGATGATGAGTGTGCACTTCAACCTGCAATACAGCGGCGGACGCAAGTACTGGGATACCATCAAGCGCTTTCTTGCTTATGCCGATCTGCTGCGGGAAAAGCCGCTTGAGCCCTGGCGCTGGGAAGAATTCAACAACGTGCAGGCCAGTCGATGGTGCTACGACAACGACAGCTCGGCACTCACCTGGGTGAAACACTATCCCCGTTATGGCGCTGAAGGAGCCCTGACCGGTGCCAGCGCGGGTGTAGAGCCTCTGGATCAGGCGCATCTTGATGCCTTGCTGTCTGCCCTGAGAGCCGACAACATGCTGATTGTCCGCAGTGACTCTGAGGCCAGCGTGGATCGTCGCAGCCCCTGGTTCCACACCGAGTTTGCCTTCGAGCCACTGGATGAGGGGGATGTCCGCAACTATGTGGCAAGCGCCGAAGAGCGCAAGCGGTTTTACCTCTACCGCCCAAATCGCAACCCCTTCGTCAGCGATCAGAAAGTGGTCGGGGCAGACGAAGACCTGGTCGCGCCAGTTCGTATTCAGGCCCACCCGGCCATCGAAGCGTGGTACGGTCACCGTGAAGATCTGCGATCACCGCTCTCGCGCTACTATCTGTTGCTGACCTCTCCGGTGGCAGAAGAAAACCAGAAGAATGCCGCTCAGATGACCCTGATGCATGCCATGTTGCGAGAGCAGCTTTCCCAGGATCGCGCAGCGGCGGGTGATATCGGGGTGAAGTCAGACATCGCGCGGATAACCAACGGGCTCCAGATCAGTTTGCTGGGGCCGGCCAATGCGCTTGAAACCTTGCTGGAACGCATGCTTGGGCGGGTGGCGGAATTTCGGGTCCGGGACCGGGATTTCCGCAGTTGGCAGTATGGCTGGATGGAGTGGCTGAAATCCAGCGAGGAACTGGACGGGCATTTCCAGGCCTCAGATCGCTTGTCTGCACTGGTCTGGCAACCCGACTGGGACAATGGCGATCTGCTCAGGGGCATGCGGGCGGCTACCCGCGAAACCATGGGCGGAATGCTGGAAGACTGGAGGCGGAGTCTGACCGTAAAGTCCCTGGCTTACGGTAATGTCGGGCGCAAGCAGGCGAACCATTGGAATCACCTCGTTGCGGAAAAGCTGCTGACGGATTCCGAACCGCGCATAAGCCACGAGTTCGTCACTCAGGTACCCAAAGGGATACACCGCCTGATTCTCGAAACCGATTATTCTGACTCTTTCGCTCTGAACTATATCCAGGGACACAATGAAAGCGTATCTGAACATGCGCAGTTCCAGCTTCTGTCCCAGATGGTGTCGTCCGAGTTTTTCCATAGCCTGAGAACAGAGGGACAGTTGGGGTATTCCATCGGAACCGGTGTACAGCAATTTCTGAACCGGCCTGGCCTGACCTTGCAGATACAGTCTCCCTACTCCTCAGTGAACCGTCTGGACGCAGCCATAGAGCAGTTCAAGAAAGATTTTCTCGTGGCGCTCTACAATATGCCGGAGACTGAGTTCGGGAAGCATCGGGACAGCCAGATCCGCCAGTTGCAACGAAAGCCGAAAGATCTTGATGTCCAGTCATACCGGATGTGGGAAGCCATACGTCTGGGCCATCATGACTTTGACCGCAGTGCTGAAATGGCCCGGGCGCTGGAATCGGTGAACAAGGAAGGCTTCAAGAACTGGTACAACCAGCGTTTTCTGACCGGGGCCCGCAATGTTTCGGTACTGGTAGAAGGCCAGCGGCACGAGGTCGACGGCTACTGGCGGGACAGTGTCTCGGCTACCTTGCTGGATTCCGTGCGCGACTTCCACAAGCTGGGAAACCGGCCTGAATGAGCTTTGGGCTACAGCCGGAGACTTGCCAGTCTAGCTGGCAAACCGGGTGACTTCGTTTATTGCATCCGCAAACACGCCGGGTGCAGCATCACGCCGCACGGCGTGCGTACTCAGGTGCCGGCGGTAGGCTCTGCCGCCTTTCTGCGCATGAAACAGGTTCAGGGCATGCCGGGCCATGGCCCAGACCGGAACGCCTTCGGCATGACGCCGCTCGATATAGGCCAGGTAAGCCTCAGCAGCTGCCACACGACTCCGAGCGGCTGGCGGAATCGCCTCTTCGGCAACCCCGAACAAACGCCGGTCCACCTCCGAGATTAACCAGGGCTGATGATAAATCGCCCGCCCCAGCATCACGCCATCCACTTTGTCCAGATGAGGCAGGCAGTCATCCAGCGTTGCGATGCCGCCGTTGATGATAATATTGAACTGCGGGTAGCGTTCCTTCAGGCGATAGACCCAGTCATATTTCAGAGGCGGCACTTCACGGTTTTCTTTGGGACTGAGCCCCTGCAGGATGGCAATCCGCGCATGAACGATGAAGGTGTCCACACCGCATTCAGCCACAGTTTCTACAAAATCCTGCAGATACTGTTCGGAATCCAGCTCGTCGATCCCGATGCGGTGCTTGATGGTCACGGGGATGTCACAGGCATCCCGCATTGCGGCCAGACAGTCCCTCACCAATCCGGGATGCGCCATCAGGCAGGCCCCGATCATGTTATTTTGCACACGATCGCTCGGGCAGCCGACATTCAGGTTCACTTCATCATAGTCGTACTGCTCTGCCAGTTTTGCGCAATGCGCCAGTTCATTCGCATTACTGCCCCCCAGTTGCAGGGCGAGGGGATGTTCCTCGCTGTTGTAGGCGAGGAAACGTTCCGCATCGCCATGCACGATCGCACCGGTGGTGACCATCTCGGTGTAGAGCAGGGTGTGCCGGGACAGCAGCCGGCAGAGATAACGGAAATGCTGATCACTCCAGTCCATCATTGGGGCTGCACTGAAAGTCCTATTTAATTCAGGGTTTTGCATAAACTACTTGAAGTAAAAAATCAGGAATGGCTTGGCGTATTATCGCACACTGGGGCCTTTTAACCCATGGCTTGAAAGGGGGTGAGCGTTGGAAGGGCAGGCAAAAGAAAGCGGGGCCATATTCAGCTATACACAGCTGAGCCCCGCTTGATGTTTGCTTACCCGCTTGTCAGCCTAGGACCAACTAGCGGCAATGATGGCGCTGACTTGTTCGCGATCCGTTTCAGACATTGTGTCCAAGCCACCGGAAGGCCGATCAAATGCGGCCATTGCACTGACCAGTTGCTCTATGCTGGATGCATCCAGAGTGGAAGAGCCGACCTTGATTTCATCAAGCTTGCATTCATCGTACTTATACCAGTTCGTCACGCGAACCCTGTCGTCGGAACCCAAAAGATAAACATCCAGATGGCCGCTTTGGGCTTCGAGCCAGATATCTGTTTTCGCGAGATCGGCTTCAAGAACCAGGGAATCTGTCTCGCTTGCATAGCTGCTGGTCCAGTTCCTGATTTCATCGGATCCATCCCCTCGACCGAAGTAGTAGGTATCATTTCCGGCATGGCCTCTCAGTGTGTCATCACCCGCCCCCCCGAAGAGGTGGTCATCTCCTGAGGCACCGCGCAGATCATCGTTGCCAGCGCCACCATACAGGGTGTCATCTCCGCTACCGCCGTGGAGATAATCGCTCCCATCGTAGGCATATAGGTTATCGTCACCGCTGACTGCCTCCAATCTGTCATCGCCATTGCCCGCCTCGAGTAGATTGGATTGGCCATCTCCCTGCACAGTCATAGGGTCAGAAGGTCGTTCTGGTTCAGGATCAGGTACAGGATCCGGTTCAGTGACAGGATCCGGCACCGGGTCAGGCTCCGGATCCTGTACTGTCGCAGCAATATCGATGGTAAAGTCGGTACTGACGGTAGCCCCTGAAGTGTCACTGGCTGTGACGCGAAGATTCAAGCTACCAACATCCGCTGATCCTGGCGTACCACTGAATGTGGTCCCATCGAAACTCAACCAGTCTGGTAGAGCTCTGCCATCTGCAAGCGTTGCCGTGAAAGTCAATAGATCACCATCGGCATCGGAAAAGGCCTCAGATGGAACGCTGAACTCGAGCGCACTGTCTTCAGTGGCTTCGATATCAATAATTCCGTCAGCTACTGTTGGTGCAAGATTCACGGGGGTTGGTCCACCCTGCCATTGGCTGGAAATAGCTGCGTCGATTTCCGCACGTTGCGTTTCGGTCAGAGGAAGGTCACCATCGGCAGGCACTCCGTATGATCCCATCAAAGTAGCCAGCTCAATTACCCCCTGTTTGTTGAGGACAGCCGAGCCAAGGATGATTTCGTCAGTCTGCGCTTCATCGTAGCGGAACCAGTTCCGTACACGGAGCTTGTCATCGCTTCCGAGCAGATAGATATCCAGGTGCCCGCTCTGGTTGACGAGCCACACGTCCCCGATTTGAATATCGCCTTCCAGAACAATGACATCGAGTTCTTCAGCATAATTTTTTGACCAGTTTTTGATATCGTCCTGGCCATCACCGCGGCTGAAGTGGTAAATATCACTACCACTTTGGCCCTGCAGTATGTCTGTGCCCTGGCCGCCGTAAAGGTGGTCATCCCCGCTGCCGCCGCGCAGTAGGTCATCACCAGCCATACCGAACAAGGTATCATCACCGCCATAACCATCAAGCTGATCATCAGCACCGGCACCCTGAAGGGTGTTTGCACCTCCATCGCCCTTGAGGACCTGTGGTGTGTCAGCTACTGCTCGGTCCACCTGAATCTTGAAACCGGAGGATGTGCTTGCCTCTCCGTCACTCGCGGTTACGATAATCTCCAACAGGCCAAGATCTGCTGAGCCAGGCCTACCCGTGAATGATAGCCCGTCAAAGCTAAGCCACTCTGGAAGGGAGGTACCATCGGCCAGAGTGGCAGTTAGAGTCAGGCGGTCTCCCGCATCTATATCAGTAAACGTATCCGCCGGAATCGCGTATCTGAATACCTCGCCTTCCTGAACGCCGCCATCGGTCAGAGTCTGGTTAAGCACCGGGGCATCATTGGTGTTCTCGACCGTTAGCTGGAAGCTGCTTTGAGCCGAAGCTCCTTGCGCATCACTAGCGGTCACCACGATATCCAGCACACCGACATCACCATTAGCAGGAGTACCGCTAAACGTCTTACCATCAAAGCTCAGCCAGGAGGGTAGGGTACTGCCATCAGAAAGGATTGCTGAAAAGGTGAGGATGCTTCCCTCTGGGTCTGTAAAAGCACTTGGGGGAATATCGAAGGAGATAGGAGAGTCTTCTGACACAAGGGTGTCGGCAATACTTGAAGATACTTCTGGCGGACTATTGTCTGTGCCCCCCGATACCTCTAAATCAAAGTTAATCTCTGCAGTGGCACCGGCCATGTCGGTCGCTGTAAGCTTAATTTCATAAGTGCCTTTATCTAAGTCAGATGGTTCTCCAGAAAACTCATACAGGTGAGGGGCGAACTGCAGCCAACCTGGAAGTGGCGCGCCGTCTGCCAAAGTTGCGGTATAGCTCAAGTCGTCACCTTCGTCGGCGTCTGAAAAGCTGCCGGCTGAGAATGTGAAGCTGAATTCTTCCTCGGCTTCCAGTGTACGGTCTGGTAGCACCAATACCGCCTCAGGAGCATCATTTGTATTCCCTACAAACAAATTGAGTGAGGAAACAGCCGAGTACTCGCCATCACTAGCGGAAATACGGATGCTGATTGCTCCGACATCCGGGTTACGTGGTGTTCCGGTAAACGTACGACCGTCAAAGGTCAGCCAATCGGGAAGGGGGGCACCGCTCTCCTGAGTCGCAACATAAGTCAGGGTGTCCCCGTCAGCATCTTGAAACATTTGTTCGGGAATGCTGTAGATGAAAGGTTGATCTTCAAGGGTGTTTTCAGAAACCGTTGCGATTTGTGTCTGGGGGGCATGATTTACCTGCGTTCCAGGATCAGACAAAGTCTGGATTAACTCGCTTAGACTAAGCTTTTCACCATTGGCAAACTCAAACCATTCGATTGCCGAAGCGTTGACCAGGTCCAGCCGCTGGTCGCCCCCGATCAGAAGTGAGAGCTCTACGCCGCTTACCAGACCTTCTTGAAGCGAAAGGTCCGATATTGCAATGCCCTCATTGAAAATAATCGTGTCATATCCAGCACCAGAACTCTGCGAGATGTCCTGTTCTTCGATACGATCTACGCCGTCACCGCGACGAACCAGGTAGGAATCATCACCGTTCCCACCGATAAGACGGTCGTCACCTCGTCCACCGGCTAGAATGTCATGGCCATCATCTCCTCTCAACAAGTCGTTTCCGTCTCTCCCGTCCAGGTAGTCATCACCTGTTCGGCCATACAGTCTGTCCTCAACATTCGAACCGCCCAGGTAGTCCCTGCCTGAGCCACCATACAGGTTGCCTCCTGTGTATTCAGTTTGTTGAGTGCTGAAGTTGGAATCTATTGTTTGGGGAACCGGGTAAAAAGCCTGTGTGGTGGTGGCGGAATGCCCCAGTTTGTCTGTTGCTGTTATCAGTAGTGTAATAATTTCCGATGCGCTTGCTGGAGCATTTATCATCAGTCGCCCGGAATCATTCAAGTCTATCCAAGCAGGAAGTGGGCTACCGTCTTCCAGTGTCGCAGTGATCGTGAGAGTGTCTCCGAAAGCTGCATCTGGGTTGCTGAAGAGGCTAGACAAGTAGAATGGCGTCGAGACACCTGCTGAAAAACTGGAATCATACTCGAACACCGAATCCTCATAATCCTGTGCGGCGTAGTATTCCGGTAATGCGATGGGGGCCGTGTCAATGTGAGCAACGGAAAGCTTGAAAACTGAACTGACACTGTTGCCGGAAGTATCGGTTACGGATACACGAATAGCCTCTGTGCGCTGACCTCGCTTGTAGACCTCAGGAACCATGCGCAGTTTTTCGCCATCAAATACCAGCCATTCAGGCAGCGCGCTGCCATCTTCCAGTTTGACGGATGCCTGGGCAAGCGGCTCAGGCAATACAAAATGATCTGTTGGAATGTTCCACTCGAAAGCAACAGGGTCGCTTACAACTATGTTCTCGATTGGAGCTGACAAGGCGCCCAGTTGGCTAATATTTTCTGACTCGATAATAGGGACCAATTGATCCAACCGATACTCGCCCGTTGAGCCGAACTTGAGATAAAAGTGGTCCATTGCCACTGAAGCCTGTTCCAGCGTGATTGACTGTTCGGGGCCAAATTGCAAAACAACGTCACCGGCCTCTGTAATCAGGACTTGAAGATCGGTCAGCGAAAGGGGAGGAGTGAACTCCAGTGTGTTTTTACCGGCAAAGCCCTGGATAATGTCGTGCCCATCACCCATGTTGAAACGATAGCGTCTAGTCGGTTGACCTGGTTCGCCAAAATCTGGACTATCGTTGATGAGTGTATCGTTGCCCAGCCCACCTTCAACCGTCCACAGCGTGCTGCTTGTCATTTCATCGTTGCCTTCGAGACCTTGGCGAACCGGATGGGGGCCCAAATAGCCACTTCCAAAGTTGAAGCCCATCTGGTCATCACCCTGTGTGCCCTGGATGTAGGACTCAAAATTCAGGTGGTCGAGGAGTTGCTCGATCGATAAAAAATTTCCATCGGCGAAAAGGACCTGGTAGCCCCGACTGGGGAGAAAGAGCCCCTGTTCCGGGCTGCCAATGATATGCAGAAGAATGCCTTGTTCTGTAGCAGTTGCTTGCAAATCAGACCAGTGAATGTCCGGCCCGAATTCGACAATGGTGTGGCCACCGCCTTTGGCAGTACTGTCGCGAATAGTGACGGTGTCGAGTCCATGGCCGCCTTCGTAGTAAATAGTCCCAGATTTGGCGATTTCAATAGTGTCGTTGCCTTTTCCACCATCGACCCAATGCCCACCGATAATCTGATTGTCGAGAGCATTGCCTGTAATGGCCGTAAAGGAGCTACCTCCCAATACTTGGATGTTTTCTACATTGGCTGTGTCGCTTAGGTCAAAATGGCCCTCGTAGTCACGCAGGTAAACCGTATCTGTGCCGCCATCCTCTTCTTCCACAATAGAAACTGGGTTGAAGCCCACCAATTGATAGTGGTCGTTGCCATCGCGACCGATTAACGTACTGTTTCTAACCCCTTGAACTTGAGCCAGAAGGTTGTCCGCTTCATTTCCGATTCCTGTCAGTCTGTCCCTCAGAAGCGCAACAGATTCAAGGCCCGGTGCCAGCGTATAATCAATCTCCGAATAGACCAGATTTTTGGCATAGAAAGCATCAAGTCCGTAACGGCCATTAAACTCTCTGTTTCCTTTAGCATTAGCATGTTGTCCGCCCCAAGTGTAGCCGGGTAGTCCGACAAACTGAACGTCTTCAGAGACGGGTTCTGGGTCTAGCAGTGTCGTCGTTTTGTTTTCGATTACATCGCCGAGGCTATCGACAAAGAAGACATCCGACCCATTTCTCATGACCATGGTGTCGTCACCCGTGCCACCGTCCAGAATGGTCTCGGGAGTAAGAAAGAACGTCCCTCCCTTTAGGTAGTCATTACCGCCGGCTCCTTTAAGCCAGTTGCTTGTGAATGAGTTTCCGTAGATTTCGTTATCCTGATCGTTACCTTCGAGTGTTGCAGCTTTGCTTGCGTACTCCGTGACCCTCAGTATTTCAATATGCGGCGCAAGCTTGAATGAAACAACCGTTTCAACCGTATCGATGCCTTCGCCTGCAAGTTCAACGATTTGAGTGCTGGAATCAACCACGTCGTAGTTGTCATCGCCTCTCCCGCCGATTAGTAGATCAGCGCCCCCTTTTCCGTAAATACTGTTGCTTTGAGAGTTACCGATAATGGTATTCGCTCCGGCATTGCCCTGTGCAATAACCCCTTCCCATCCTTCTACCACTATCAGATTCTCTACGTTCTCTGGCAGTTGGAAGGAAACTGATGTTATGACCGTATCAACGCCACCGTTTGCCGCTTCGTTTATGGTGTCACCATATCGGGAGTCAACAAAATACGTGTCGTTATCTACAGTTCCATTGAACGTGTCATGGGTTTGAAGGATGTCATTGATTGCGACTGTTTCACCATTGGCTAATTGAATTCCCGCGATTGATGCAATGGTATTACCGTACAGATAAATATGGTCGGTTTGGAAACGGGGATATTCACTTGAAGCGCTGCCTATCCTGAGGACATAGTCGCTTCCTGAGGATTCAAGGCGTAACTGCTCCTTACTCCACACAGAGTTTATGACAATTGTATTTTGCCCCTCCTCATCCCAAAGGTGATCCCCTAAAGCACTTTCTTTGGTGTTGAATACATAGGTGTCGTTACCTGCACCCCCGCGCAGTTGATCACTTCCCATTCCTCCAATAAGGGTGTCATTGCCCCCCTGTCCCAGGAGGTCGTCGTTGCCTGCGCCGCCATCCAGGTGGTCATCCCCTTCGAACTCCTCATCGAGTTCAAAGTGGAACTCCTGGCCGTCATGAACCAGGTCGAAGATACCGCTGTCACCGAAAATGCTGTCGTCGTCCTCGCCACCAAATAGCCGATCATTTCCTCCATCTCCATAGAGCGTATCGTTCCCGGTTCCTCCGATCAGTTCGTCATCTCCGTGGTAAGCGCCATTTAGTGCGTAGTCATCTCCGTAAAGCTCGTCATTTTCAGAGCCACCGTCGATATAGTCATCACCACCATTCCCTTGGATATGATCCCGTCCACCCTCACCATACAAGGTATCATCGCCATGGTTCTCGGGCGCAAGCTCAAAAAAGCCATTACGGACCTGGTTCTGATTCGACATGGTCGTAAATTCATGAAAGTACTCGAACGTGTGGCGGTCGCCTAGAATCACATCATTGTGATCTCCGCCGAATACAGTGTCGTCATCCGCTTCGCCGAAAATGGTGTCACTATAGTCACCACCAAAGATCCTGTCGTTATAGGTTTCGTTTTCGTCTCGGATGAAGTTTAGGTCAACATTGATTGATAGTTCTGGTGCTCCCAGGTGTCCTTCGAAACGTGAATCCCCGAATATCAGGTCACTGCCTGTTCCACCCAGTATCGTGTCTGAGCCGTGCCCCCCAGCAATCTGGTCCGTTCCTTCTTCGCCCAACAGCAAATCGTTGTCTTCATCTCCAGAAATGCGGTCGTCGCCTCCGCCTCCCCAGATTTCATCCTTACCGTTTCCGGCTTCAGACTCATATCCTGCATAGCCCGGTGTGTATCGGTACTCCCATAGCGTAAAACCATCCTCCTGCAGGGAGGCCAGGATCACGCCTTCGAGCCTGATCATTTGATTGCCCCACAGGAAGTCAATATCATCACCCCCGCGGATGATATCGTTGCCCGTACCCCCGTGAATCCC
Organism: Gammaproteobacteria bacterium; assembly: GCA_030427465.1. GTDB lineage: Bacteria > Pseudomonadota > Gammaproteobacteria > Pseudomonadales > Oleiphilaceae > JADJWY01. The sequence goes on from JAUIAZ010000069.1 coordinate 12,159, forward strand.
ATTTACGCCATTCTTGCCATCGACAAAATCGTCTCCTCCATGACCGTGTAGTACGTCAATGCCTCCAATAGCAAGGCCTTTGCTTTCAATCCACTGAGCGGTTTCAATATCAAACGCAGCTAATGCACTTTCGTAGCCAGGCTCACCTGGGGTCAGATGGATGTTGTTACCTCCAACCAATGTATCGTTTAGGTTTCCGCCCTCAAAGGCGTAGAAACTACCCGCCCCGTGAGTGGGTTGATGGGGGCCTGATTCTAAGGCGGTATTGTACTGTCCGCCGGGTGCTCCGAGATTTTCCCATATGGCTGTCGCTATTTCGGCGTTGAACTCAATTGGTCTGTTGTTAATCCAACCTTGTCCCTGATAGTTTTCACGGTCGCTAAAATATTGACCGACTTCTTCTGTGCCGTTCAGTGCGCCATTTCCGACAATGAATGGATCAACTGTTTGAGGGGCTTCTTCTGACTCTTCTTCAAACACGATTCCCATGTTTTTCTGATCGTTATCTTTGTCGAAATCTTCTATAACAATCATGCCCCCGGAATTATCGCCCTTGAGCAAAACGATGAGGCTTTGTTGCTGATTAATCACTGGCTCGCGTTGGTCGTCGAAGGTCTCGTACTCTGTTACGTTGATGATGAAAGTGTTTCCGTCTTCATCCTGGTATGCGTTACTGTCTTCATCACCAATGCGGTTTACCCGGGTGACCGCTGTTCCGGTATCGGCCCCGTCGCGTTTGAGAATTAATTGATTGTTTCCTTGGGAGTCGCGAATTGTGTCAACACCATCGCCGAGGGTATAGATGTAGGTGTCGTTGCCGTGGCCGCCATAAAGGCGGTCGTCGTGCTTGCCGCCGATCAGGGTGTCGTTGCCGACGTTGCCTTCGAGGTAGTCGTTGCCGTCCAGGCCGGAAATGGTGTCTTCGCCAAAACCACCATATAGTCTGTCTGCTAAATTGCCCCCAGCGATACTGTCTTCGGCCCCCGTACCAAAAACAATTCGGTTCGCTTCGGGCGCAAAATCAAAATTTTGGGTGATGTAACCGGAGGTCAGATCGGTATAAACAGTATATTCATTCGCATCAACTTGGATATCGGGTGTGCCTGTGCCAAGTCGGTTGTAATTGGATGCCATGGCAAGAGCCAGCAAATTGGTTCTGTCACTGATCCATTCTTGGGTTATGTTACCTTGTCCAGTCTGCTCATCATAAAGACTAAATCGGGCAGCAACTTCTTCACTTAGGTCAATGACTACTGGCGAAAGCGCCGCTAGTGCTGCCCGGGCATTGACGTTTGTCAGTGCCATTTCCCCAATTTCTTGCGCGCTAGCCCGGATTTCTCATGAAGCACTAACAAAAAACGGCGAATTGTGTTTGAATTTCAATTGACTAGAAAGAAAAACCAACACAACCGCCGTCGGACAAAA
>JAUIAZ010000452.1 GCA_030427465.1 Gammaproteobacteria bacterium
CGTCTATGGTTGAAGTCAATGAAACGTCAGTGAGGACTTACCATGCTCAGAACCCAGATCACCACCTGGCAGGAAAATGAAACGGCCCTGCGCCAGATCAGGACGGAAGTGTTTCTGGAAGAGCAGTCTGTACCCGAAGCGCTGGAATGGGATGCCGATGATGCCGAGGCGGTACATTTCCTGGTATGGACAGAAGACCAGCAAGCCATCGCCACAGCGCGACTGATCAGAGACCGCGCCCGGGAAGCCCGAATCGGGCGCTTTGCTGTGCTGAAACCCTTCCGTCATTCCGGCATTGGTGGGCGCTTGCTGGGCTATGTTCTGGGCTATGCCCGTTCACAGGGTATAGAGCAGCTCACACTCAGCGCCCAGGTCAGCTTTATGAGCAGGCCGGTTTTGTGGCAGAAGGGGATGTCTATGATGAAGCTGGCATTCCGCATATCCAAATGCGGTTGCAGACTCGCGAGCCTGAACATCACATACCGTTGACGCTGGGTCAGGACCGCACAGTTCATCGCTTCCACGACAGCAAGCACTGCCTTGATCATCTGCGCGCCCTGCTCCAGCAGGCTCAACAGCAGGTCTCCATACTCAGTTACAATCTGGATAAAAACCTGCTGGATGACCCCGAGGTTTTGTCCCATCTGAGTGATCTGGCGAGAAGAAGCAAAAACACCCAAATCGATGTCGTGGTTGGGGAAGACAAGACAGCCGTCAAGACCAGTAACCAGTTCCTGACCCTGGCCCGCAAGCTGTCTTCCAGTATCCGGCTAACCGTCTTGCGCGGTGGCATCAACTTTCCTGACCAGGTGTATTGTCTGGTCGATGGCAAAGGGGTTCTATTGCGTCACGACCATCAGGCCTGGGAGGGCTTCTGCCACTATGCCGACCCGGGCCTGGCGGCAAAACTTCAGGAAGAGTTTCATTACCTGAAAAGCCAGAGCCAGCCCTCACTGGAATTACGCCAGCTCGGGCTGTAGGCAACAGCAGGCCGCTGTGGACCGCAACTGGACCCGACTCAGGTGATAACCGTCGGCTCTTCCCGATCGGTCAGCGCCTTCAGTCGCGCAATTTTGCGCGAGAAGCCGACCAGATCCTTGAGGCTATCCTGGGCATCCAGGGTGAATCGTGCCGGATCCTGCTCGACACTCTCAATGTAAACCCGCAGGGTGGCGCCCACCGTACCGGTGCCCGACAAGCGGTAAACCACCCGGGCGCCATCACTGAACATAATGCGCACGCCCTGCTGCCTTGAGACTGAGCCGTCGACCGGGTCGGTATAGGCAAAATCATCAGCAGACTGCCACTCGCGCTTAAGCCCGGTGGCTTCAATGGCTGCGCGCATCTGTTCCGGGTGGGCGACCAATGAGCGCAAGTGCTTCATGACCTGATCCGCCCGATCTTTGGGAATGCCTTCAAAGTCATGTCGCGTATAGACATTACGCCCATAAGTTTGCCAGTGTTCCTCAACAATTTCACGCACCGACAGGGAGCGGGCTGCAATCACGCTCAGCCAGGCCAGAACAGCCCACAGACCATCTTTCTCACGAACATGATCCGAGCCGGTTCCGAAGCTTTCTTCGCCACAGAACGTCACTTTGCCAGCATCCAGCAGGTTGCCGAAGAATTTCCACCCGGTGGGCGTTTCAAAGCAGGGAATCCCCAATTTTTCCGCCACCCGGTCGACGGCGCCCGAAGTGGGCATTGAACGTGCAACCCCGGCCAAGCCTTTGGCATAGGCCGGGATGTGATGGGCATTAGCGGCGAGAATGGCCAGACTGTCGCTGGGTGTCACATAGCACTGTCGACCCAGAATCATGTTGCGGTCACCATCGCCGTCTGAAGCCGCTCCAAAGTCCGGGCCATCTGCCTGAAACATCTCTTCTACCAATTCCTCGGCATGTGCCAGATTAGGGTCTGGGTGCCCACCACCGAAATCCGTCAGGGGAATACCATTGATCACCGTACCCTGCGGTGCGCCCAGCATCTCTTCGAAAATACGGTGTGCGTAAATGCCAGTAATGGCATGCATTGCGTCAAAGCGGAAACGGAAATCCGGCCGACTGACACAGGCACGCAGTTGGTCAAAATCAAACAACTGGCCCATCAGTTCAGCGTAGTCTGCAACCGGGTCGATCACCTCAATCACTGCCTCTCCGACCTGGGTGGTACCCACGAGGGAAAGATCCCAGTCCAGCGCTTCGCAAATCTGATACTCGCGGATCTTCAGGCTTTCCTCAAAAATGGCATTGGTGAGGCTTTCCGGCGCCGGCCCCCCATTCGCAGCATTGTACTTGATACCGAAATCTTCATCGGGCCCCCCCGGATTGTGCGAAGCCGAGAGCACGATACCTCCCAGCGCCTGGTGTTTGCGGATGACACAGGAAGCCGCTGGCGTGGACAGGTGGCCGTTCTGGCCAACAATCAGTCGCTTGAAACCATTCGCGATGGCCATACGCACAATGATCTGCACAGCCTCGGCATTGTAAAAGCGCCCGTCACCCCCGACCACCAGTGTGGCTCCCTTTCTTTCCGGCAGGTTGTTGAAGACACTCTGGACGAAGTTCTCCAGATAGTTTTCCTGCTGAAAGTGGCGGGTTTTCTTGCGAAGCCCGGAAGTGCCCGGCTTCTGGTCATCAAAGGGTCGGGTGTCAAGTGTCTGCACGATGGG
>JAUIAZ010000453.1 GCA_030427465.1 Gammaproteobacteria bacterium
CAGAAGGTTCTGGACAAAAGCGGCTGGTCGAAGGAAGAAGTGGATCTGTTCGAGATCAATGAAGCCTTCGCCATGGTAACCATGCTGGCCGTACAGGAATCCGGGCTGGATATGGAAAAGGTCAATATCAGTGGTGGCGCCTGCGCCCAGGGTCACCCGGTGGGTTCCACAGGTTCACGCCTGATAGTGACTCTCATGCATGCACTGCAGCGGCTGGGCAAGAAGAAAGGCATCGCCTCCCTGTGTATTGGTGGCGGTGAAGCCACCGCAGTCGCGATTGAGTTGCTCTGAGTCCCAGGCCCGGAGAACCTCTGCAAAAAGGGCGGCCCTGGGGCCGCCCTTTTTCATTCCAGCCAGGTCAGGGCCGGTGTTCAGCGGCCAGATATTCCTCTGACTGCATTTCCAGGAGCCGGCTCTCGGTGCGGTCGAACTCAAAGCGCAGGCGCTCGCCCTGATAGATCTCATGAATAGGGACAGCAGCAGAGATAATCAATTTCACGCGGCGGTCGTAGAATTCGTCAATCAGGTTGATGAATCGTCTCGCCTGATCTTCCTCATCGCGGCTCAGAACCGGTACATCGCTGACGATAACCGCATGAAACTCCCGGGCCAGTTCAATGTAGTCGTTCTGGCTTCGCGGTTTATTGCACAGTTCTGTGTAGGCAAACCAGACTACGTCATCCGCCCGGCGCAGTGCATTAAAGGAACGGCTGTTGATCGTCATGTCCAGTGCGTGTGACCCGGCGTCCACAGCCAGGCTTTCGTAGCTGCGCTCCAGGCTGACCCGTGCCGCTTCGCCCAGAGGATAGTGAAACAGCTCTGCCTGCTTGAGGGTTCTCAGGCGATAGTCCACCCCGCCATCGACATTCACCACTTCTGTGTGCTCATTCAGCAAGGCAATAGCTGGCAGAAAGCGTGCCCGCTGCAGGCCATCCTTATACAGGCCATCCGGAACGATGTTCGACGTGCATACCAGGCTGACTCCCCGGTCAAACAGGGCCTGAAGCAAGGTGGCCAGTATCATGGCATCACCGATATCCGTCACGAAAAACTCATCAAAACAGATAATTCTGGCCTCTGACGCCAGAGTATCTGCCACCTTGAGCAAGGGGTCCTTCTCTCCCTTGAGACGGGTCAGCTCCTGATGGACACGTTGCATGAAGCGATGAAAGTGCACACGCATCTTCTTCTCAAAGGGCAGCGTTTCGAAGAAAGTATCCATCAGGTAGGTCTTGCCGCGACCCACGCCCCCCCAGAAGTAGAGACCTTTTACCGGCACCTTGCGCACCGGCTTGCGGCTCAGCTTGCGGGCAAGGCTCTGGACTTTCAGCCCGGGTTTCCGTGACCGGCCCTCGGCCGGCGCCTGACTGGCTATCAGTCGCTCATACAACAACTGAAGCTTTTCAACCGCCATCTCCTGGGCGGGATCATAGTTAAAGCCTTCTCGCTCCAGATCCTGTCGATACTTCTCAATCGGAGTTACCATTTCCTGCTTCCCTTTTGCTTACATCGGCGGGAAGATCAGGCCACCCGCCGCCAGTCGTTTTCCCGTTGCGCGTATTGTAGTCAAACCCTTCTTTTTTAACACCCCACAGCGTAGAAACTGCAGCCATGATGCGGGTATACTCGAAACACTTCCGATCAGATGACACGACAATAAATGACTATGGAAACGAATCTCCTCTGGATGGCTGGCGGACTGGTAATCGGGGTTATCCTTGGCATCGTCCTTCACCGGCTCTTCCACTCCGAGTCCGCCAAGAATCGCCGGCTCGAACAGCAGATTGACCAGCTCCAACGGCAGAACGTGCGCTACCAGGCTCAGGTCAGTGAGCACTTTTCCAAAACAGGTGACCTTCTGAGCCGCCTGAACAGCAGCTACCGCGACATCTTCGCCCATCTGGTACACGGCGCCGAGCGGCTCGGGAACGATGAAGAGTTCCGCAATCGCCTTCCCTTTGGTCCGGTGTCTGGCATGAAATCGAATGACAAACCCGCAGAAGAGCCTGCCACATCCTCCATGGCAGCCCCTCTGGACTATGCGCCTTCGGCGGCGGGAACCCTGTCAGAAAGCTATGGCTTCCCCATGCCCCCGAAAGATCTTGAAGTGGAAGTCGTAGAATCCGTAGAGGACAAAGGCAAGCCCCCTGCTGAAAAAGCCGGAAACTGAGCCGCCTAAACCGGATTATCCAGTTCCACATACAGATGTTCTATACCGAACTCTGCAGCAAGCTTCTCACCCAGCGCCTGAACGCCATAGCGTTCAGTGGCATGGTGACCGGCGGAGACATAGAGAGTTTTTTCCTCAATCGCGGCATGATAGGTCTGCTCTGAACACTCTCCACTGAGATAAATATCCACCCCTAACGCGGCTGCCTGGGGCAAATATCCCTGCGCGCCACCCGTACACCAGGCAATCGACTGATAGACCTTGCCAGCTACTGCGCCCAATAGCAGGGGCTCGCGACCCAGGCTGTCTGAAAGGTAAGCTGCCAGGGCTTCAGCTTCCATCGGGCGCGCCAGCTCTCCCTGCCAGAGCAGGCCATCGACACCACTGATCCGGTGTTGCCCGGTCACCTTCAATCCCAATACTTTCGCCAGCCGGGCGTTGTTGCCGAGTTCCGGGTGCACATCCAGTGGCAGGTGGTAGGCTATGAGATTGATGTCCTG
>JAUIAZ010000454.1 GCA_030427465.1 Gammaproteobacteria bacterium
GCTGCTGATAGGCCCGATGCGACAGATCACGGGCCAGACAGAAGGTATCCAGCCCGTCCAGCTCGGGATAAGGCAGGGCAACCGCCGTTTCCCCCTCGCGGACCACCGGCGAGAAACCGGGTTCAATTATCAGTAAATGAGCCGCTTCGTGCCGTGCCCGGTTAATCAGGTATTCGATGTCCAACATGCCCCTTACTCCTGCACTTTCCGTGCATTTATTATTTCCTTTCATACTAGTCATGAATACCTGAAAAATACATGCTGGGCGGAAACTCAGAGACTTGCCAGTGCCTCCCTTACACTGTCTGCCAGCGGTGCAACGCCAGGCCGTTTGTGAGCTACTGACACAGATCTGTGAATGTCGCCCGCAACAGATCTGCGAGGTCTTTGGGGCTAAGCGAAATCTCCAGCCCCCTGCGCCCGGCACTCACATAGATGACATCCTGTCGCAGCGCCGATTCATCAATCACTGTGGTCAGTGACTTCTTCTGCCCCAGCGGGCTGACTCCGCCCAGCACATAGCCGGTGGCACGCTGAACGTCAGCCTGAGCGGCCATCGCCGCCTTCTTTGCCCCGGCGGCTTTGGCCACACGCTTCATGCTGAGCATGCTGGAAACCGGCAACACGCCGACCGCCAGTTTTTTGTTATCCAGGCTGACCACCAGGGTTTTGAAGACTTTTTCAGCGGCAACACCGAGCTTTTCTGCTGCCTCCAGACCGTAGGATTCATGGGAAGGGTCATGCACGTATTCGTGAACCTGATGAGAGACTCCGGCCTTGCGGGCCTGCTCAATGGCGGGGGTCATAAACAGCTTTCCCTAGCGCTCAAGCGCTTCCTTGCGCTCGCGCTCATAATCACTGTAGGGCTTGTTGGATTTTCTCAGGCACTCCTCATACTGACTGGGTGGAACTTTGTTACACTCCAGCCGGTTGCTGGTCTGAATCCCTTCGTAAACGCCCTGACTGGAGCAGGCGCACAAAACGGCGAAGGCAAGCGGTACTGAAAGACGTTTCATCATGAATCCGGAATCTGGCGGGTGTTGAAAAGGCATGACGGTCGTACCGCCAGGCCCACGCAGCATTAATTATCAGAAGCATAGCCGTCCGCTTCCTCTGAGGGCAACTTGCCGCGCACAAAATACCACTGCCGTCAGGACCGCACACTCAGCCTCCGGCAAGAGCCACGACGACATGAGCTACCATATGTGCCACTATCGCCGACTCCAACCCGCGTTTCCAGAACAGATAGCCCGCAATCAGCCCAAACAGCGCGTTGGCGGCAATCACGTAAAGAATCAAAGGGATGGTCAGCGCTGGGGACAGCAGCATGGCAAGCGGCAGATGGCCGACGCCAAAAAGTATCGCCGAGCAAGCGATTGCCGCCAGGAAAGGAAAGGCTGGCCGGGCTGGCTTTTTCTCCCCACCAGAACCGGTGCTCGCCAGGCTCCCGGTGATCAGACGCAGGAAACCCCACGCCAGAGCAGACATCAGCCCCCAGCGAATGAGCAGCTCTTCGGTAATACCGCCATACAACAGACGAGTCAGGAAGGGCGGCCGGAAGGACTCTGCGCTTTGCAGAAACTCTGCCGGCAGTGCGGGCGCAGAAAGCCGTAACAACAGCAGCATAAGCAAGCCACCAACGAGTCCGCCAACCAGGGCAGACAACAGGACCCGGTGTGCATCTGCCTTCACGACAGCCCCATCCAGCCAGGCATCAACCAGGGGGGTCCCCAAGCCAAGACCCGGCGCCAGTCTGGCACCCAGGAACACCATCACAAACAGCAGCACAGAGGTCTGTAAGGTTGAAACCACCTGAATCAGCAGCATCGGTACAGGGGGCTCGCTCCCAGTCAGCCCCATGAGCTGCGGGATCAGCGGCAGTGCCGAAAGCACTCCGGCAAACCCTGCTAGGAACAGCAACCCGACCTTGCCCCAGAAGCGTGGCTTCGTGGGTTCGTTCATTTCTGCCCGGTATCCTTCAGGGCAACAGTTCCAGCTGCTAATCGGGGACGGCCCCCAACTGAGGGTTTCTCTTCCTGACTGACCAGCCGGAAACCGCGAGCCCGGTAATTATCGAGCGCCCCCGGATGGTCCAGTGAGCACGTATTCACACACACCCGCCGGGCACCCGGGATGGCCCAGGCCTGGCGGACAGCCTGTGTCAGGAGATAGCCTCCGAAGCCCTGCCCGATAAAATCCGGAGCCAGCCCGAAATAAGCGATCTGGATACTGCCGTCAGCGGTTTTCAAGAGCTCAAAGTAACCGGCTATGCTTCCTCTATGGTAAGCCACCCAGGTTCTCAGATCAGGGTTTTCGACATAACGCTGCCACTCACCATCCGTCAGCTTCAGTTTATCGACCCACTGCCAGGGCTCACCGACCAGCTGGTAGAGAAAGCGGTTCAGACGGTAGTTATCTATCTCCGCTTCAATAACGGACAGGTCGGCTGCGCGGGTGCTTTGAATCAGCTCATCCGCCCGGCTCATCTCGAGATAATAAATGGTGATCATAAACGCTGATTAACTTCCTCTGCTGACAGACCGTCAATCTCGACAGTCTTGAGCGGCGATGTGCTACCGCTGACGACTCTAACGGATCCTGCCGGCAGGTCAAGCGAACGGCACAGCAGATTTTCGACCGCCGTATT
>JAUIAZ010000455.1 GCA_030427465.1 Gammaproteobacteria bacterium
CCCGGACGGTGATGAAATCCAGCGCGAAGTTGGGCAGGAACTGGGTGTTGAGCCGGATCAGCCCGATGATGCCCGCCAGTATCATGAGCGCCATCAACAGGTTGGCGGCCACTTTATGCTGGGCAAACCTCCCGATCAGATCATTGCGGTGTTGACCGGCATCCGCGAGGCTCATTGATCTTCTCCGGCGGTCTCCGCTGCTCCGGCTGTTTGCGTTTCAGGGGTAGACTCCCTGAGCCGCACCTTCAGACCGCTGACTGCATTTGGCAATTGAGTGGTCACCAGCAGCTGCCCCGCCTGCAGTTCATCGCTGGTGAACAGGAGGCGCTCCCCGTCAGCCGTACGATAGCGGCCCTGACGCTCGATCCGTGCGGGCTTCAGGCGCTCCTCTTCCACCACAAAGATACGGTCATCCCCGTACAGGGCGCTCTGCGGGGCACTGAAAACGCCCGGCAGGGCCGGCAACTCCAGCGTCACGTTGATGCTTTTGCCCAGGATCAGGCCGGCTTCTTCCTGTGCGCTGAAAAAGGCATTGACTCCCGCTGTGCGCTCATTGGCGCTGGCGGCCAGTCGCTCAAGCGACAGGGGAACCCGGCGCCCGAACACATCGGCATAAGCGCCGGCTTCCTGGTCATTGCGGAGGGTGTCCTGCAGCGCGCCGACCCAGCGGTTCGGCACCTGGGCGACCACTTCCAGGCTGTTCTCTGCCAGCAGTTCAATCAGGCGGTCACCGATCCGCACGCGGTTACCCGGTGCCGTATGCAGGGCCGTGATGCGTCCGGCGAAGGGCGCTTCCAGTTCTGTCTGGGCAAAGTCCAACTCCGCCAGTTTCAGCAGGGCTTCTGCACGCTTGAGCTGGGCTTCCAGCTGGGCCAGGCGGTTACGGTGGTTGGCAACACTCAGTGAGCGGTTGGCCAGGGCCAGCTTCTGCTGAGCCAGGGCAGTCTCAGCGGTGTCTCGACGTTCCTCTGAGCTGACCTTGCTGCGGGTGAGCTGGTTTTGCCGGTTCAGGGACTTCTCGGCCAGGGCCACCAGTTGCTTTTCGGTTTCCAGAGAGTTCAGGTCCGATTCCTGGCGCAGCTTTTCTTCTGCAATGCGGGCTTTGAGGTCCTGCACATCGGCCTCACGCTGGCTGAGAGTGGCTCTGGCATCGGTAGGTTCCAGGCGCAGCAGAATGTCACCGGCCTCGACTGCACTGCCGACCAGAAATGGGGTTTCCAGTACATCCGCGTTGATGCGGCTGCTGATCAGGGCCAGCCCGTTGGATTGCACCGTGCCCAGCAGGGTCAGTTCCGGTGCGATGTTCCGGGGTTCCAAGGTCTCTGTATCCACCAGCCAGGCGGTCTCCTGGCTCTCTTTCACCGGAGGGGTCGGTTTACTGCTGATCAGCCAGTAGATCAGGGTGGCAGTGATGGCCAGACAGGCAAGACCAATAAGCAGCGGGGCCCTGGATTTGCGGGGCGACGGTGAAGACATGAAGGCTCCTGAGTATTTGAATCGCCGCCCAATTATAGCGGCCCGAGGTCTCCCCACCTACTCTGAATTTTCGTGATTGCGACGAGGGGGGCAGTTTCTGTGCGTAATATACGCGGTCCCAGCTCGATTGGTCTGAATGCCAGATGACGGGCCTCGGCCACTTCGGCTTCACTGAAGCCTCCTTCAGGGCCGACGAGTAAAACCACAGAAGCCGGTGTCGTGGCGGGCAGGGCTGTGCTTCCGGTGGCCGGATGTGCGATCAGTTTAAGTTCAGCGCTCATCTGATCACCCATCCAGACGGGAAGCGTCTGTACCGGGCTGATCTGCGTGACCCGGGTACGTCCTGACTGTTCGCTGGCGCTGATGGCCACCTTCTGCCAATGCAGACGTCGCTTCTCTGCGCGTTCCTGGTTCAGGCGGATATCGCAGTGTTCGCTACTCAGAGGCGTTATCCTCGACACCCCCAGCTCGCAGGCTTTCTGCACCGCATAGTCCATACGGTCTCCCTTGGACATGACGAGGCCGAGGTGAATGGACAGCGGCGATTCGCTGCGTCGCTCTTCCGAGGCAGTCACGCGTACCAGGATGGACTTTTTCTGGATCTCCTGCAGCACAGCCGTGTAGGCATGAAGGCTGTCGTGGAAGATTTCAATGCTGGCGCCAGTGGCCAGCCTCAGGACCCTTCCCAGATAGTTCGCGGCGTCACTGTCCAGCTCCAGGGTGTCACCAACCTGGGGCTCCCGGGGTACGTAAAGGCGGATGGTTCTCATGGGTTACTCGGTTGAACTGCGCTGAAAGCCTTTGACCAGTCTGTCGTGAAATTTGGTGACACTCAAGGGGGCACTGAACCAGTAACCCTGACCATAATGACAGCCGCTGCTGCGCGCCTCCTCAAACTGGGCATGGCTTTCGATTTCGCTGGCGGTAACCTCCAGATCCAGTCGGCGGCCCAGGCTGATCATGGCCTGCATGAAAGTGCGCTCCTGCGGGTCGGTGTCATCAAGCCTCTGGCTGACCACCTTGAGGTGCTGAATCGGCCATTGCCTGAAGAGCCTGAGCGATACATCGCCCTTGCCGAACTCATCCAGGCTGAAGCGTACACCGGTTGCTTTCAGGCGCATCAGGGTTCGTGTCAGGTCGTCGTGCTCTCCCCCGTAGCAGTTTTCAT
>JAUIAZ010000456.1 GCA_030427465.1 Gammaproteobacteria bacterium
GGAGAGGAGCGCTTTTCGGTCGCCGGCTATGCTGACACCAAACCCCTGGTGCCCAATGACACCCCGGAAGATCGTGCCCGCAATCGGCGGGTGGAAATTATTCTGCAGCAGCCAGTGGATAACCAGACCAAAGAGCAGATCAAAGAAGCACGTCAGCAGAGCCCGGATATCCTGACGCCGGAACAGGCTGCTGAATGGCAGGAGCTGAGCCCCGATGAAATATTCTGACCCGGCCCGGCACCTGGTAACCCCTCTGGCTGAAAAAAGGATAGGGAAATTATGGTAGGTCACAGCGGTCAGGAAAGGCGGCGCTTCTTCCGGATTACCGATCAGGTTGCCCTGACGTTCCGCCTGAAAACCGAAGACAGTGAGCCTGGAGCACTCAAGGGCGCACAGCCCGCAGCAGACATCCTGGCACTGGAGCAGCAGATACAGGCGGCGATAGAGCGCCTGCGCGGCACCGGTGAGGCCGCAGTGCCGGTGCTGGAACTGATGAACCAGAAAATCAATCGCTTGTGGAATCTGCCACTCGGTAATGACAGCCCGGTGGCAGAGCCCTCAGCTATTGATGTCAGCCTGAGTGCCTGCGGTATTGCATTTCCGACTGACCATTACGTGGAAATCGGTGCCGAACTGGACATGAGTATTACTCTCATGCCTGAGCACGTGCGACTGAGGCTCGAAGGGGTGGTGGTCAACCGGGATGAGTTCGGGGATGACTATGCCCTGGACAAGGTCTTGGATACTACGGGATCTCTGGCTGCTGAAAACGCTACCGACAGCCCCTCCAGTGCGCCTGCAAACTATCTGCTGCGGGTCGACTTCACCGAACTGCGCGAGGATGACCAGGAAGTGCTGATCCAGCACGTATTACGTTGCCAGACGCGCGCCCTCAAGCAGCGACGGGAAAGCCAGAAGTAAGCCCTAGGTGCTGACGCCCGAATCACCGGCCGGTGCATCACGGAAAGAAACCGTGCGTGTGCGAGTGCTGCCATCGCGGGTACGTTCTTCCATACGAATGCCTTCCAGCCGGTCGCGAACCAGCACCGTGCTACTGCGCGTTCCGTAGGTCGCGGACTGAATAAAGGGCGAGCTCAGAAGGCGCTCAAACTCCAGACTGATGCCGGTGGAAGGTAATGCCTCATCGGGAGCCTTGCTCTCATCCCGCAGGCAGGACCAGAGCAGCTCTTCCGCCTTTCTTTCGGCCCCCCGGGCGATGTATTCGTGCATCGCAGTGCGTGCGCGTTCTACCTTGGGCCAAGGGGTATCCAGCAGGTGATTGCTGAGGCTGTAGATACCGGGTTGCAGTTGTCTGAGCGGCGCTTCACTGCGGTTACTGACATAGTACAAGCCTGACAAGTCAGCCAGCAGCAGATTGAAGCCGCCGAAGGCCTGCAGGTCACCCAGGCTATCTACGAACTCGGCTGCACTTCCCCCGAAAAGCAGGAAGTCTCTGACCAGATCGCCTCGTGAGCGCGGTGCCTCGGGCGGGTCGGGCTCACGGTAATTGGTCACGGCTGCAAACCTCGGGTGCGCTGTCACAGCCATCCAGCTGCCACCAGCGAGCAGGTCCCGGCCGCCGACAATGTCGGGGTGATCCTGCCAGCGCTTGATGGGAGCGGTCGGGCGCTGGTAAAACTCATCCCGGTTGGCGGCAACAATCCAGGGAAAACGTTCGTGTTGCCTGTAGGCAAAGACGATCAGACACATTTTTTCAAGCCATCGCTGTTTCAAATCGCTATCATAGCAGCCCCTAAAATCTGACAGGAAACCGATCTATGCTGACCGTCCTCGCCTACCTGCTTCTCGGTGCTTTTGCGGGCACCCTGGCGGGCCTGTTCGGCGTGGGTGGTGGCCTGATCATCGTGCCGGCGCTGGTGCTCAGTTTCGAGTGGCAGGGCGTCAGCGCACAGGTGGCCACCCATCTGGCGGTAGGCACTTCACTGGCGACCATCGTGTTCACATCAATCAGCTCTATGCGTTCACATCATCTGAAGGGGGCGGTACGCTGGCCGGTTTTCTGGCCCATGGGAATCGGCCTGGTGCTGGGGGCCATGGCGGGGGTGATGACGGCGGCCAGCCTCGATGGAGCCTGGCTTCGCTTCGTGATCGGTCTGTTTGCCTGTCTGATTGGCTTGCAGATGGCCCTGGCACTGAAACCCAAGCCCAGCCGTGATCTGCCTGGCAAACCGGTGCTGGTTGGCGTGGGTGGTGGCATCGGCTGGGCCTCAGCGATCTGCGGTATCGGGGGCGGCTCGCTGTCTGTGCCGTTTCTGACCTGGTGTAATATGCGCATGCAACTCGCGGTGGGTACTTCAGCTGCGTTCGGGCTGCCCATTGCCCTCAGTGGCGCACTGACGAATATTGCCGGCGGCTGGTCCGAACCCTTGTTGCCGGAGGGCAGTCTGGGTTTCGTCTACCTGCCGGCACTGGTTGGTATTGTTCTGATGAGTGTGCCTTTTGCCCGGGTCGGTGCAAAAATCGCACACCGATTGCCGGGGGATATTCTTAAACGCGGTTTTTCCGTGTTACTGTTTGTCGTCGGCGGACGCTTTCTTTATCAGTCCATACCGCAAATTCTGGGCTAAAGCCCTATCTGAAAAAACTGAAGTGAACACAGCATGCAA
>JAUIAZ010000457.1 GCA_030427465.1 Gammaproteobacteria bacterium
CGCAGCGCAACGGCGCCTGATTGGTCACATGGCCATTCAGCATCACCAGTCGCCGGATACCGGCGGCATGCACCCAGTCACCGATATCCTTGACGACATCAATCAGAGTTTTGGGTTGCAGCGCCAGCGTGCCGGGCCAGCGCCTGGAATGCCCGACGGAGCAGCCGAAGGACATCGTCGGTAACAGCAAAACCTGACTTTGGCGGGCCGCCGCCAGGCACAGCTTTTCGGCAATGTCGGAATCCATGCCGCAGCCCAGATGCGGCCCGTGTTGCTCAGTGGCGCCGATCGGCCAGAGCGCGGTTGTCACCCCACTCTGCACGCAATCCGCGACTTCTTCCCAGGTCATTTCATGCAGGCGATACATCAGAACACGCTCCCGACTTCGTCATTCACCGGCACCATGCGCACCATGTTCAGGCTGTCCGGATCTTCTTCGTCGGACTCCGGTTTGGGCGGGTGAATCAGGGCCTCCAGACGGCGCTTGGTCGCCAGAAACTCCTCACTCAGAAACTGCTCCGGCTTGCGTGGCTGCGAGACCGGGACTTCAACCAGTTCCTCAACTTCACCGGGGTTGGCTTTGAGCACGAGAATGCGGTCCGCCAGATAAATGGCTTCATCCAGATCGTGGGTGATAAACAGAATCGTGATGTCGATGTTCTGCCAGATCTCCATCAGGTAGGCCTGCATGCGCGCCCGCGTCTGCGCATCCAGGGCACCGAAGGGTTCGTCCATCAGCAGTATCTTGGGCTGATTGGCCAGCGCCCGGGCAATCGCCACCCGCTGTTTCATGCCGCCGGATAACTGGTGCGGATAGCTTTCCGCAAAGCGCGACAGACCGACCAGATCAATCCATTGCATGGCTTCCTGTTCAGCGGTCTGGCGGGAATGACCCGATTCCAGCAAACCGAACATCACATTGCGCTTCACATTCAGCCAGGGGAACAGGGTATAGCCCTGAAACACCATCCCACGATCCGGGCAGGGGCCGCTGACCGGCTCCCCGTTCAGCAACATGCGGCCACTGCTGGGGTTCTCCAGCCCGGCCAGAATACGGATCAGGGTGGATTTCCCACAGCCCGAAGGCCCGATCACGCAGACAAACTCACGCCGGTGCACCTGAAAACTGATGTCACGCAGCGCCTGCACCTCGCCCTTGGGCGTATCGAACACCTTGCCCATGTTCTCGACGGACAGCGTCACCGGGCGCTTCTTGAGACGCTCGAAACGGTCCCGCACTTCGGGGCTCTGGCGCAGATAATCGGTATCCTGAATGTCACTCATGGGTCAGTCCTTAAAGCGTTGTCGGGTCAGGCGTGAGCGGTTCTGGGCTGCCAGGGAAACAGGCGTCGCCCAAAGTAGGCCAGTATCAGGTCAATGATCAGGCCCAGCAGGCCAATCATCATGATCGCCGCGAAGACATTGTCGAAGTTCTTGTAACGGGCCTGCTGCGTGATGAACCAGGTAATGCCACTGCTGGTGCCGATGAGTTCAGCCACGATCAGATAAGTCCAGGCCCAGCCCAGCAGAATGCGCATGTCGCGGTAGAGATCCGGCAAGATGCCCGGGATCACCACCCGGAAGACCAGCGAGCGGTTCTTCGCCCCAAGGGTCTGAGCAGCCTCCAGCAGGGCCGGATCCAGCTTGCGCGTGGTGTTGGCCACGACCAGCACCTGCTGGAAAAAGGTGCCGATGAAGATAATGGCAATCTTGGGCGCCTGGTGGATGCCCAGTATGGCCACCGCCAACGCCCCGAACGCAGGCGCCGGCAGGTAGCGGAAAAATTCGATAAAGGGTTCAAACAGACGCGAGAAAAAGTCGTAGGTACCGGCCAGAATCCCCAGCGGAACCCCAATGATTGACGACAGCAGGAAGCCCCAGAAAATCACCTGAATACTCTGCCAGAGGCTTTCGTGCAACCACTGTTCACTGCGACGCTGAGGCTCGGTGGTAAAGGCGGTGTAGAAGGCCGTCACCACCTCATGCGGCGCCGGCAGATAAATCGGGTTCGCTGGTTTACCCGTGGGCACATCGCCCTGCTCTGCCTCTACCCGCTCAAGTTCCTTATTGAACAGCTCACGTTCAACCAGAACCCCTTCGCGGAAATACGAGACATCGCCAGGCGATTCAATCTCAACCATCGGATGCCAGAGAAAAGGCACATAACTCACCAGACTCCACAAGGCAATCGGCAGCAGGAAACTCAGTGCCGTCACCACCCAGCGCGGGCGGGTCTGCATCGGTTTCCTGACGGCCAGCCAGGGTGCGGCGGCAAGCTTGTTCATGGGCATTATCCTCTGACTATCCGGGGTTGAGCGGGCTTACAGGCCCTTGACCAGAGACGCATCGATGTAGCTTTCGATGTCCTGAGGCTCGGCATACACCTTGTTGGTGACGTTGAACTCATCCACGATGGCTGAAGAGCCATACAGGGAGGTGAACCCTTCCGCTTTCTCGAAGAATGGCAACGCTTCTTCCAGCGTCAGGATCTTGGTGCCATCGATAAAGCCCTTGTACTCTTCCGGGTCGATGCCCACACGAGCCGCCATAATGGCGATGGCTTCTTCACTGGTGGCGGGGTCTTTCAGGAAGTCCACCGCTTCGTACCAGACCTTGAGCACCTTC
>JAUIAZ010000070.1 GCA_030427465.1 Gammaproteobacteria bacterium
GTAGGGCTTCTGCACAAAATCCACCGCACCGGCTTTCATGGCTTCCACCGCCATGTCGATATCGCCGTGCCCGGTAACAAAAATCACCGGCAGCGCACAGTTCTGTGCGACCATTTTTTTGTGAAGCTCCATGCCGGTTATCCCGGGCATCCGGATATCCAGAACAGCACAACCGCGGAGCTCCCGGATCGGCTGCTTGAGAAAGCTTTCCGCCGAATCAAAAGTCTCAACCTGATAACCCTCTGCTTTCAACAGCAGGCTCAACGAGTCACGAACGGCTTCGTCGTCCTCAACCACATAAACCAGTGCTTCGTTTTCCATACTTCGTTCCTGTTCAGTTCTTGTTCTGTTTGGGCATGGGTACCGCCTGCATCAATAAGCCAGGATCCAGACGCTCGTCATACCAGTTAATTCGCCAGTCGAGGTGAGGACCAGTCGCCCTGCCACCTGCACCCACTTCGCCAAGGATATCTCCCTGTGAGATTTTTTGCCCTTCTTCCACCAGTACGCGGCTCAGGTGAATGAATGTAGACGAGACACCCATGCCATGATCCAGAATGATGGTGCCTCCCGAGTAAAACATATCCGGGTGACTCAGGGTAATGACCCCGGATGCCGGAGCCACCACGGGCGTTCCCGTCGGTGCGGCAATATCGATACCAAAATGCGGCCGTCTCGGTTCGCCATTATAGAATCTCTGGCTGCCATAGACACCGGTTATGGGACCCGACAGGGGCCAGATAAAATCGCTCCGGTAATGGGGTTGAGTGCTTTTGACCTGACGAGCCTTGCGGGTCATTGCCACTTCTTCCCGGATACGCTTCAGGTTCTCCTCAGAAGGACTCATGATATTCTGCTTGATGCCTTCAATCCGCTGGATCTGGTAGTTGCGTTCGGGCACCTGCCAGGTTTCGCGCCAGGCCGGTTTACCCGGCAGACTGGCTTCGAAGACCTGTTCACCGGATGTGTCGCGACCAAAGCCCAGGACAAAGAAGCCTTCTTCCGATACATCCACCGCTTTCCCGTTCAGGGTCAGGGTTGCACCGACAGGTGCCTTGCCGCGAATCATGCCACCGCTGCTCAGCACTCCGTGATACTGCAGCCCCCAGCTTTCTGCTGCCTGACTGGAACGAAAAGCGCCGTCAGAGGAAGCCACCTGGGAAGAGAGGCCGTAGCACAACAGGGCCAGCAAGGTTCGTAAACAGGCGCGGGGGACAAGTCGCCAGGTATTGTATGTTTCGGGGAAGTGCATTGCAGATTAGCCTTGTTAAACTGATACCATGATAATACACAAATCCGGAGGCCAAAATCCTGACTGTGGCTGAACACCTGAAGCAAATACACGCTGAGCCGGAAATCATTCCGCTTCAGGACGGAGAACTGCTGTTTTTCCACAACCTGTTTCCGCAACAGGAAGCCGAAAGACTGAGCGACACCCTGACCCGCGACCTCCCCTGGCGACAGGATCAGCTGCGCTTTGGTAATCGTCAGATCCCCATTCCCAGGCTCCAGAGTTGGCATGGTGAAGCGCACTGCAAGTATAGCTATTCAGGGCTTGCGCTGCCGCCGCTTCCTCTTACCGCTGAACTGGTCCGGCTGCGGGATGTGGCGATGGCACTGACCGGAGCCCCCCTGAACTGTGTACTCTGCAACCTCTATCGAGACGAGGCCGACAGCGTTGGCTGGCATGCAGATGACGAGAAGGAACTGGGGCCCAACCCGACAATTGCTTCATTCTCGTTCGGCGAGACCCGGCGCTTCCAGTTGCGCAGGACACGTGAGCGTGGCCGCAGTACCAGCCTTGACCTGCCGCATAACAGCCTGCTGGTCATGCGCGGCTCTCTGCAACATCACTGGCAGCACCAGATTCCCAAATCCAAAACACCCAAGACGCCCCGTCTCAATCTGACTTTCCGTTACATCGCCGCCCAATGAACGACGCCAGACTCACCCGCCGTGAAATCATCTACCGGATTATCTTCTACGCGGATACACCGGCGGGAAAAGCTTTCGATGTTCTGCTGATAGCCAGTATTCTGCTGAGTGTTCTGGTTGTGCTGCTGGACAGCGTGAACAGTCTGAATGCGGCCTATGGTGACTGGTTTGATATTGCCGAATGGGCATTTACGCTGCTCTTTACACTGGAATATCTGGTGCGGATCGCCTGTAGTCCGGCCCCTCGTCGCTACATCTTCAGCTTCTACGGTGTGGTGGATCTGCTGTCCATCATTCCCACTTATCTCAGTCTAATAGTGCCGAACTCGGAATACCTGCTGGTTGTCAGGCTGTTGCGGGTGATGCGTCTTTTCCGGGTACTGCGGCTATCGAAGTATGTGTCCCAGGCCAATCTGCTGGTCTTCGCCATTCGCCAGAGCCGTCAGAAAATCACTGTATTCCTGTTTTTCATCCTGGTTCTGGTGACGATTTTTGGCAGCCTCATGTACCTGATCGAAGGGCCTGACCGTGGTTTCACCAGCATTCCCAGATCCATCTACTGGGCCATCGTTACGCTGACAACCGTCGGCTACGGAGATATTTCTCCCCAGACCGACATCGGTCAGGCCATCGCCGCCCTGGTCATGATCATGGGCTACTCGATTCTCGCGGTACCCACCGGCATTTTCACTGCGGAACTGGCCAACGCCATGCAAAGCAAAGGCAGTGACCAAAGCTGCCAGGCCTGTGGCAAGGGCCGACATGACATCGATGCCCGCCACTGCAATGCCTGCGGGACACTACTAACCCGGGAAAAACCCCGCTACTAGCTTATTAGTTTCTGGCAGCCCGACGACTGGCTTTCTTGCTGCCGGACTTGCCCGAGGCAGCGGAACTCATCTGTTCCAGACGCTGCTGCACCAGCTCCAGCAGAGACCCCTTGCTGTAGTGGTTATTCGCCAGACGTTTGCCAATGGTCATGCCGGTCAGCAAGGCAAGCGCCTGTTCAACCGAGTCAACAGCATATATGGAGAACTCGCCAAGCTGGCAGGCCTTGAGCACACGCTGGTTCAACATGAGGTTGCGCACGTTGCTGCGTGGCAGAATGACACCCTGAGAGCCGGTCAACCCCTGTATGCAACAGGTGTCATAGAAACCTTCAATTTTTTCATTGACCCCACCTACTGACTGGGCCACTCCGAACTGGTTCATGCTGCCGGTGATGGCGAGATCCTGCCTCAGCGGAACTTCGGCGATGGCCGAAATCAGGGCGCAGTATTCCGCCATCGAAGCACTGTCCCCGTCGACCATGCTGTAGGACTGCTCAAAGGTAATACTGGCAGAAACCCCCAGGGGCCGCGTACGCCCGAACTGGGAGGACAAGTAGGCCGTCAGGATCATCATTCCCTTGGAGTGAATAGCGCCAGCCAACTGCACATTTCGCTCGATGTCTATGACGTTGCCATCACCGGCGTAGCAGGTAGCCGTCAGCCGGCTTGGCAAGCCGAATTCGTGATCTCCGGTACTCAGCACCGACAAGGCATTGATTTGCCCTACCGCCTTGCCCTGCGTGTCAATCAGCGTGGCTCCCTCACGGATATTGTCAAAGACCTGATCACGGATCCGGCGAGAACGGAACTCAGCACTCTCAAGCGCCTTTTCAACGTGCTCCTTGCAGATCAGGCGCGCCTTTTCCTGGTTGGCCCAGTAATGGCTTTCCCGCAGCAGGTTGGCAATATCAGCAGCATGCAGGGAGAGGCGCTCCTGGTGCTCAGCCACCCTTGCACTGTGTTCCAGTACCCGCATCACCGCCTGCTTGTCGCAGTGAAGCAGGTTTTTACTGCGCACCAGACTGCTGATGAATCGCGCATAGCGCATCTGTGTCTCGGGCGTACGAACAATTTCATTTTCGAAATCCGCCACGACCTTGAACAGTTCACCGAAATCCGGGTCGTACTGCTGCAGCAGAAGATAAGTGTCGCGATCACCGAAAAGAACAATTTTGAGATCCAGAGGCACATGCTCTGGCTCCAGGCTGATGGTGCCGGAAAGTGTCATCTCACGTTCCAGCGTGTTGGGCGACAGGCCTCCGCCCCGCAAAGCGCGCTTCAGACCATCCCAGACAAAAGGCTGCTCCAACACCTTGATGGCATCCATCAGCAGATATCCGCCATTCGCCCGATGCAGGGAACCGGGCCGAATCAGCGTGAAGTCCGTGAAGACGGTGCCCTTGTAGGTAACGTTTTCAACGGCACCGAACAGGTTGTAGTGATTCGGATTTTCTTCGATGACGACCGGCCGTCGGTTGGCATCCTTGTGGTGAACCAATACGTTGACCTGATACCGGCGCGGCAGTTTGTTATCCATGGTGGCAGCCGCCAGTGCCGACTGCTCTTCCGTGTCTTCCAGAAAGACCTCGACGTTCTCCAGGACATCCCGATGCGCCCTGTCGAGAAAGTCAATCAGCTCAGCGTGACCCTTGTAACGGCTTTTCAGGGTATCGAACTGATGCTCGGAAACCGCGAGGGTCACTTCCTCATTCAGCTTCTGCTGGCTGTCACTGTATTCCTGCTCCCACATGGCCAGTTTGCGCAGGACATTGCGCAGCTTTTTCTCGAGCTTGTTGATCTTGTCTTCAAAGGCATTCTGTACTTCTTCAGGCAGGGCAGAAAAGGTTTCCGGACTGTAAGGCTCTTCCCCGTTCAGGGCTACCAGACGGTAGCCACCCGGCGTACTGATGGTCAGTTGTACCTGTTGTTTTTCTGCCTGTTTCGCCAGCCCTTTCAGGGCTTTCTGCTGGCGTTGGGCAAGCTCTGATTTCAGGTATTCTGAGCGCTCAAAATACGACTCATTGTCGAAGGCCTGGGGAATGGCCTTGCCCAGACGCACCAGCAGCTGCTCCATATCCTTCTTGAAGGCGCTACCCAGACCGGCAGGCAAACGCAATACCCGGGGCGCCCGCAAATCATCAAAGTTGTTGACGTAGCACCAGTCATAGACCTCGTGTTCGCTGCTGGTCTGACGCGTCTCCAGATAGCGCTGAACCATGGTGCGCTTACCCAGACCATTGCGTCCGATCGCATAAATATTATAACCGGAACTCGGCATGGAAACGGCAAACTCCACCGCATCCTCAGCACGGTCCTGCCCGAGTATACCCTCTAGCGGATCGACAGAGCGTGTGGAACGGAAGTTGAAGTCCCGCCCTTCACAGGCTTTGTATAACTCCGCAGGTTTCAGGGGGCGTTGGGTCGGCATATCAGAATTCACCAGTGGTTCGTGACAAACCCTCAGTGTAGCGAAATCGTTACGGCTGAACACCCTCGTTCCTCGCTTTCACGAGTCTGATTCAGGGATCAGAGCCTGCAGAGACACCTTTCACTCAAGTTTCCGGGCTTTTCGCCGATGACTTCAGTAGCAATTACTGTTTTTTTCCCATAACCTCAACAGTATGGAAGTCCCTAGCAATCATGACTGAAAAAACGGAGCTTCAGTTGTCCGATACCAGGCTTGCTTCTCCCCCCCGCGACCGTCGGCTGGGTGACCGCCGCATCACAATCTCGGTTTCTTTTTCCGGCCCCGAGCGACGACAGTCCAGCGAACGCCGGAATCACTGCAGAACCCGGAAGTACCCCGCATTCTATGGCCACGATGAATCCGCTGGACTGAATGTGCATTTGCAGATTTAATCCTTGGTAAGGTCCGGAACTTCTGCTTTTCAGGAAATAATTTATCTGTACAATGGTCAACTTTCTCTGATCAGGCGCAGACGCGTGTCTGTCATCGCAAAGAAAGGGATCCTCCCATACCGACTATGCAGAATCCTTCGGTCAAACGGTATCTTGACCGGCGAATAAAAAGTCGCCACAAAGCGCCTTCACTGAGGGTGCACGCCGTTCCCCTCAAGTTATTTCCCTGGTTCAGGAGACCGACATCCTTCCACTGCGTAGATTTCAATC
The DNA here is from genome assembly GCA_030427465.1 of Gammaproteobacteria bacterium. GTDB lineage: Bacteria > Pseudomonadota > Gammaproteobacteria > Pseudomonadales > Oleiphilaceae > JADJWY01. Next base: position 5,895 of record JAUIAZ010000070.1, read on the forward strand.
GCTATGGCATGGCTATCGAAAGCCATCAGTTTTTCAAGAAAGGTGAAAAGCTGAGTTTCCGCTTTCGTGGACGCTACATTCATGAAAACGGAATTGAAGGAGAAATCACCAGCGTTGCCAGGAGTCGGGGGGTATATCGCTATGGTGTGATTTTCACTTATGCGATCTCACCCAAGCATTACCGACGGGAAGTGGATAACGCCGTTTCGCGCATCGAAGGCATATTCCGGCAAATGAACAACCCGATTGACCCGGCACACGACACAGCGGACTAGGCGCAAGGTTTTGCCAGAGAAAATTGTCTACCAGCGGTTAGCCTGATCGAAATCACTGTCTTTGGCTTCCACCCATTGGCTGCTCCGGCTTCCCAGTTCCCTCTTCCAGAACGGGGCCCGGGTCTTCAGATAATCCATGAGAAAAGCGCAGGCCTCGAACGCGGCCTGCCGGTGTGCGGATGCAACCATTACCAGAACAATTCTGTCACTGGCATCCAGTTGTCCGACCCGATGAATAACACTTGCACCCTGAACCGGCCACCGGGTTTCAGCTTCCGAAATCAGGTCGTTGAGTACGTTTTCCGTCATGCCAGGATAATGCTCCAGTTCCAGCGCCCGAATGGAATCGCTTTCTGAATAGTCCCTGACGTAACCCGTGAATGTACAGAGCGCCCCGAAACCGGGGCACTCTCTCTGCATTCTGGCCTCTTCTTCAGAGAGCGAAAAATCGCTCTTCTGAATCAGTATGTGACGGAAGGACATGATCAGTCCTGGGCCTCCAGTGCGGCCTCCTGTCTGACCGGTTTTTCCGGAAGTTGCGGCAAAGCCTTGGCACGGATCTTTGCCTCGAGCTCTTCGGCTATTTCCGGATTACTCGCCAGGAAGCGTGAGGCATTCGCCTTACCCTGCCCGATCTTGTCACCCTGATAGCTGTACCAGGCTCCTGACTTTTCGACAAAGCCATGGGCCACACCCAGGTCCACAATTTCCGCCATACGATCGGTACCCCGGCCATACAGGATCTGGAAATCTGTCTGTTTGAACGGTGGAGAGACCTTGTTCTTCACCACTTTAACCCGCGTCTCGTTGCCAACGACTTCGTCTCCTTCCTTGACTGCACCGACCCGGCGGATGTCCAGGCGGACAGAGGCATAGAATTTCAGTGCGTTACCCCCAGTCGTGGTTTCGGGAGAGCCGAACATGACACCGATCTTCATGCGGATCTGGTTGATGAAAACCATCAGACAGTTGGCTTGCTTCACACTGCCTGTCAGCTTACGCAGGGCCTGTGACATGAGACGTGCCTGGAGGCCGACATGGGAGTCACCCATTTCGCCCTCGATCTCGGCCTTCGGTGTGAGTGCCGCTACCGAGTCGATGATGATGACATCCACCGCACCCGAGCGAACCAGCATGTCGGCAATTTCCAGCGCCTGCTCACCCGTGTCCGGCTGGGACACCAGTAATTCATCGATATTGACCCCCAGCTTTTCAGCATAGATCGGGTCCAGGGCGTGCTCTGCATCCACGAAGGCGCAAACCTTACCCTGACGTTGGGCCTGGGCGATTACCTGCAGAGTCAGTGTGGTCTTACCGGAGCTTTCCGGCCCGTAGATCTCCACAATTCTTCCGAATGGCAAGCCGCCGATACCCAACGCAATATCAAGCCCTAAGGAACCCGTAGACACCGAAGGTATCATTTCCCTGGGTTTTTCGCCCATGCGCATGACCGCGCCCTTGCCAAACTGTCGTTCAATCTGAGATAGGGCTGCGCCAAGCGCTTTTTTGCGATTTTCTTCCATTAGAACACCTTTGCTTGATATGGAATGAACCTGACAGAACCAGGTCTGTCATGATTTCTTGTTGGTTATGGACACAGTAACCGGATCAATCCGAAACCCAAATCACTGTATACACATTCAGTATTATACAGCAGATCCCCGATCTGCCAAGCCCAATTTTTATCCGCTTTCCAGGAGCCCGATCAAGCCTTCCAGGGCCATACGGATTGCAGCTTCGCGGACGGCCAGGCGGTCACCCGGAAACACCTCATGTCTCACCCGCATCCGCTCATGTGTCTGCCAGGCAAAATGCACCAGCCCGACCGGTTTCTCCTCTGTCCCGCCGCCGGGACCGGCAATACCACTGATCGCAACCGCGATGTCTGCCCCACTTTCCTTCAATGCCCCTTCAGTCAGCTCCCGGACACAGGGTTCGCTGACTGCACCGAAGCTATCCAGGGTCTGACTACTGACCCCCAGACGCCGGCTCTTGCTGCGGTTGGCATAAACCACAAAGCCGTCTTCAAACCAGGCAGAGCTGCCTGGCACGGAAGTCAGCCAGTAGGAAACCCCTCCCCCGGTACAGGATTCAGCGGTCGTCACCTTCCAGCCTCGCTGAATCAGGTACTCACCCACCTGTCTGGCCAATTCTCCCAGTGGCCGGGGCCCGGGCTGCGACATTGATGACTCCTTGCGGTTCAAATTGGGGTTCACATTGCGGTTCACCGGGTTGCCAGCCCCCCACAGGAAAGACCCGCAGGACTGGCTCTGAACCCGACTCTTCCGTATGCTTAGGCGCCTCGCCCAAGAACAACCCTTACTGTAAACCAAGATGACACGCCCAGAAAACTCCGCCCACACGCCCATGATCCGACAATTCCTGGAAGTCAAAGCCAGGCATCCGAACCAGCTGCTTTTCTATCGCATGGGTGATTTCTACGAGCTCTTCTTTGATGACGCCAAGCGCGCGGCCGAACTGCTGGATATTACGCTGACTCACCGCGGACAGAGCGCGGGACAGCCGATCCCGATGGCCGGTGTGCCCTATCATGCAGCAGAATCCTACATCGCCCGACTGGTCAGGGCCGGTGAATCGATCGTGATCTGCGAGCAAGTCGGTGATCCGACGCCTGGTAAGGGGCCGATGGAACGGCAGGTTGTCCGGACCATCACTCCCGGCACGCTCACCGAAGAAGCTTTTCTGGATGCCCGCCAGGATAACCTGCTTACCTGCGTCCACGCCCTCAAAGCCAGCTTTGGCATTGCCTCGCTGGAACTCAGTACCGGACGATTCACGACTCTGACCTGTGATTCCCTGGATCAGGCACAGGCCGAACTGGCGCGCCTGAGGCCCGCTGAACTGTTGCTGAGTGAAAGTAACCCCTTCAGCGAACTGAGCGCACTCGGGGCCTCCTCAAAGAGCCTGCCGCCCTGGACCTTCGAAGAAGAAACCTGTACCCGGCTTCTGTGCAAACAGTTCGGCACTCGGGACCTGAGCGGTTTCGGACTGGAAAGCGGTTCGCTGGCGATTGTCGCAGCCGGTGCCCTTCTGCAGTATGCGCAGGACATGCAGATGAGTGATCTGCCACATATCCGCGCACTGAACTGTGAGAACCGTGAGCAGTACCTGCTCATGGATGCCACGTCCCGTCGCAATCTGGAACTGGACATCAATATCAAGGGGGATTCCACCCACACGCTGGCCTGGATCATGGACTCAACCTCAACCCCCATGGGCAGCCGGCTTCTGCGACGCTGGATTAACCGCCCGCTGCGCGATGTTGAAGAAGTGCGGAAGCGTCAATCCATCGTGGCATGGCTGCTGGATCAGGAGCGCTTTGAATCTGTATCCGAGTGTCTGCGCCACATCGGTGACATGGAACGGATACTCAGCCGCGTGGCCCTGGGTTCTGCCCGCCCGAGAGATCTTGTCAGACTGCACAATTCACTGGCAGCCCTGCCTGACCTGCAGAGGCTCATGAGTCCCGGAGACACGCTGCCCGAACTGGCTCAGTTGCGCCAGCAGCTCTCGGAGTTTCCGCACTGGGTAGACCTTCTGCACCGGGCAATTCAGGAAAACCCGCCGGTTGTTATCCGCGAGGGGGGCGTGATCCGGGAAGGCTACGACAGTGAACTCGATGAATTACGCGGAATCAGTGAAAACGCGGGTGAGCACCTGCTCAAGATTGAAAAGGCAGAACGCGAAAAGACCGGACTGAGCAGCCTCAAGGTCGGCTACAACCGGGTGCATGGCTATTACATCGAACTGAATCGCACTCAGAGTGACAAGGCGCCTGCAGAATATATCCGCCGCCAGACCCTGAAAGGCACCGAACGTTTCATCACCCCTGAACTGAAAGTTTTTGAAGACAAGGCCCTGAGTTCCCGCAGCCGGGCTCTGGCCCGGGAAAAGGCGCTCTATGGCGAACTTCTGGAGCAACTCGCTGCGGACCTTGTTGCCCTGCAGAACAGTGCAGAAGCGCTGTCCCGGATAGATGTCCTGTCGACTTTTGCGCGGCAGGCCTTACAGCTGAACCTCACCGCCCCTGAGTTCTCCGGGGAGAGCCAGTTGTCGATTGAAGAAGGCCGGCATCCGGTGGTTGAGCAGATCAGCGACTCCCCCTTCGTACCCAACGACACGCATCTCGATCAGCGCCAGCGTATGCTGTTGATCACCGGCCCGAATATGGGGGGCAAATCCACCTACATGCGGCAGACCGCGCTCATTGTGGTGCTCGCCTATGCCGGAAGCTATGTACCCGCCAGCCGCGCCCTGATAGGCCCCATCGACCGCATTTTCACCCGCATGGGCTCATCGGATGATACCGCAGGGGGCCGCTCAACCTTCATGGTAGAGATGACAGAAACCGCCAGCATCCTGCACAATGCCACGCAAAACAGCCTGGTACTGATGGATGAGATCGGCCGGGGCACAAGCACTTTCGATGGCCTGTCCATTGCCTATGCCAGCGCCCAGTTCCTGGCTTCCCAAACGCGTGCCCTGACGCTTTTTGCGACGCACTACTTTGAGCTGACCGAGCTCCCCAGGGAGTGCCCGGAATCCCGCAATGTGCACCTGACGGCGACGGAGCACCAGGATCAGATCGTATTCCTGCATCGGGTACATGAGGGACCGGCCAGCAAAAGCTATGGCCTGCAGGTCGCTCAGCTGGCTGGAGTCCCCCAGAGCGTGGTCGCCAAGGCCCGGCAGAAACTCAAAGGACTTGAGGCACAGCGCGAGACAGCGGGTAACGACCACTTCATTCAGGATGACCTGTTTCGCAGCCTCGAACCCGGTCCGCTTGAAAAACAGCTGGCCAGCCTGAACCCGGATGAGCTGACTCCGAAACAGGCTCTGGAGCGTCTTTATGCACTGAAATCACTGCTGGAAGACGAGTGAGCCTTGCTCAGCAGTTGCTAGCCGGCAACTGCTTGACTAGAATACGCCCCTAATTATGGATTGATCAGAACAGGTATTGCCCATGACCTTCGTCGTGACTGAAAACTGCATTAAGTGCAAATACACCGACTGTGTAGAAGTTTGTCCGGTCGACTGCTTCTACGAAGGCCCCAACTTTCTGGTTATCGACCCCGATGAGTGCATCGACTGTGCCCTGTGTGAGCCTGAGTGCCCGGCTGAAGCGATTTTCTCTGAAGATGAGCTGCCTGAAGATCAGAAAGAGTTTATCGAAATCAACGCCGACCTGGCTGGCAAGTGGCCGAACATCACTGAAAAGAAAGACCCTCTGCCGGACGCCGCAGAATGGGATGGCAAATCAGACAAGACCAAGTTGCTGGAGCGCTGAGATCCACAGCACAGCAAATCTCTGAAGAACGGCCTGCGGGCCGTTTTTTTATTCAGCCTTCGGCTTCTTCCAGTAAGGCCCTGACCGGACGGAAGCTTCGGCGGTGTATCGGTGTAACACCCAGGGTTTTCAGTGCCTGCATGTGCGCCGCAGTCGGATAACCGGCATGCCTGGCAAACCCATACCCTGGGTAGATTTGATCCTGCTCAGACATGTACTGGTCCCGGGTGACTTTGGCCAGAATGGATGCGGCGGAAATAGCCGCTTCCGTAGCATCCCCCCCCACCACGGCGGTGCAACCCATTTGCAGTCCCGGCACGACCTGATTGCCGTCTACCAGAACGTGCGCAGGCACTTCTGCCAGCCCTTCCACAGCCCGTTTCATGGCCAGCAGACTTGCCTGCAGAATATTCAGGCGGTCTATCTCTTCCACAGATGCCCAGCCAAGCGCCCACACCGTTTCCGCACGAATCTGTTCAGCCAGCTGAGTGCGCTTCCTAGCTGTGATTTTTTTCGAATCCGTGAGACCAGCAATTGCGCAGCCTTCCGGGAGAATGACAGCTGCGGCAACCACCGGTCCCGCTAAAGGACCCCGACCTACCTCATCGGTGCCGGCAATGCGCAGTGTGGCTTGAGCTGTGTCAGATGAACGAAAGAAATCGGGCTGCACGAAAGTACTCTGTCCTGTTTGGCTTTATCGGGTTGGCACCTGTGTTGCCGGAGCCTTCACCTGCAACAACTGGCTGACCACCTTCGCCGCCTGCTCATCGGCATTGGCGGAAATAGCTTGATGCAACTCAGTAAAACGGCTCAGCAGTGTGGCCCGTTTTTCCGGATGTAGCTGCTCCAGAATGGCCCGTCCGAGCGCAGCCGGTGTCGCCGCATTCTGTACCAGTTCGGGTACGATCCGCTCATCGGCCAACAGGTTCGGGAGCGCTATGTGTTTGGCCCGCATCATCAGTTTCATGATCCAGTAGGTCAGCGGCGCCAGGCGATAGGCAACCACCATGGGTGTTTTCACCAGCATGCACTCCAGCGTTACGGTACCCGATGCGACGAGCGCCGAAGCCGCGACGGTCATACACTCGCGAGCCTGCCCTTTCACCACCGTCACCGGCAAACCCTGGTGCGCTTCGAGCAGACTCTGTATCTGCTGCAATCTGAGAGAGTTGGCCGCGGGGATCACAAAATGCAGATCCTGCCGCTGTCTCAGCAGGTATTGCATGGTTTCGATAAACACCGGCATCAGGCGTGCCACCTCACCACCGCGCGACCCCGGCAGTACCGCAATTAGGGTCGTATCCAGGCCCGCCTGGCCCAAGGACAGAGCATCCAGAGCTTTCTGACGATCTGGCTGCAGAGGAATCTCATCTGCCATCGGGTGACCGACAAAAGTCACCGGCACCTGGTGCTGCTCATAAAAGCTCGCTTCGAACGGCAGCAAGGTGAGCATATGGTCAACACTGCGACGAATGCCCTCAATACGCCCCTGCCGCCAGGCCCAGACAGACGGGCTGACATAGTGAACCGTCGTCACGCCTTGCGCATGCAGGGCAGCTTCGATGCGCAAATTGAAATCCGGCGCATCAATGCCAATAAAAATGTCGGGGGGAGACTGTGCCCAGCGCTCTAGCAGTGACTTCTTCAACTGCAGCAGGGCCGGCAAATGACGCAAAACCTCGAACAACCCCATAATCGACAGCATTTCCATGGGGTACCAGGAGTCCATCCCGGCTGCCTTCATGCGGTCTCCGCCAATGCCTTCAAAGCGAACCCCGGGAACCTGACGCTGTATCTCACGAATCAGCCCACTACCCAGAATATCTCCGGATACTTCTCCGGCAATG
>JAUIAZ010000458.1 GCA_030427465.1 Gammaproteobacteria bacterium
TCGGGAAAACGCAGGGAGTAAAAGACAGACCGATTCCCAGTGCAAAAAACATCATGACCACCCAGAACAGGCTCGACTCGCTCAGAAACCGGCTAACGCTGCTCGCCGACTCACTGTCCAGTTCGGTCCTCGGGGCGCTTGGTTCGGTATTGCCGGCAAGGCTGGCTGCGCTGGCAGAAGCTATGAGCGGAATGGACAGGGTTTCCGGTGGGTAGCAAAGACCGGCATCTGCACAGCCCTGATAGGTCAGGAGCAGGTCGCCACCGGTACTGGCAAGCGGGCTTGCTTCCGCAGACACGGTGACCTCTTCATAAAACACTTCAACTTCGCCGAAATACTCGTCTACCTTGACTTTTCCTGGTTTTGAAAAAGCCAGATCCGCAACACGTACCCGCTTGTCCGGGCTCTTTAGAGCCATCCTGTCTTTGTAAAGGTAATAGCCGTCGGCAATATCGAAGCGGATGGAAATGCCTTCCCCGGTCTGGGTGGCTACCGGCATAAAGGCTTCAGAGACCGGCAGAAACCTGGGCAACTCCTGATCCGGCTGATCCTCCAGGATCAACGCGGGAGATTCGTCATCGAAGAGTGCGGGTGGCAGTTCGGTCTGAGCCAAAGTAGCCGGGCTCAGCAGAAGCCCCAGCAGCCACAGCCAGGCCATAGCCCAGAAAGATGGACAGGCATTCTGCGAATGGTGTGGTATCCGGTGTCTGTTCAATGTGTCACCCAGTTTTCCCTGATCCAGTGCAGTTTAGTCAGCTAAGGTTGCCAACACTATTCACGCGTCACATTCTTGCTGTGTTTTAATGATCGATTAAGTTACAACGTGTAGCAGTTTCCCTTGCGTGCAAAGGCGGCCGAGCAGCAATTGCTCGACCTGAAAGCCATCTTCGCATACAGTATGGCCACTTTAAGTTACGACTAGACCCTATATGTCAATGGAAAGTTCAGATCTGTCCGCGAAATCGGGCGAAAATACTCCCAAAAAAGCGGAAACCGGGCAAAGCACCCAGGATCTCCAGAATGCGGTTGAACAGGCTCCGGAAGTCCCGGCCACTGTCCCGGATAAAGATGATCAGGCGGCAGAGGCGGAAACCGCCGCTGCCACCCCTCCAAAAGCAAGCACTTCAGCGCAAGTAACGGAAACTGGCCCGGCACAAAGCCCTGTCAGTGAAGTGGTTAAGGCTGAGGCGCCCGTTGAAACGGTTCAGACTGAGGCGCCCGTTGAAGTGCCAGTGACTGAAACCGAGACTCGTCAGGTGGCTGATCCGGCTCAGTCTGGCCCGGCGGAATTGACAGAAGCGGGTGAGGAGGCGACTGCCGTGCAGGAGCAGCCTGCAGCGCGCGAGCCTGCCGAGGAAGAACCGGAGCCGATTGCCTTTGATTCGCTGGCTTTACATAAAGATATCCAGGGCGCATTGAAGCGGGCCAAGTTTACACATTGCACGCCGATTCAGGCCCAGACTCTGCCGCACACACTGGCGGGGCAGGATCTGATCGGCCAGGCTCAGACGGGTACCGGCAAGACGGCAGCCTTTCTCCTCACTCTGCTGCAGCGTTTCCTGGCCAACCCCATTCCCTGGGAGGAACGCTATGCGAGTGAGCCCAGAGCGTTGGTAGTGGCTCCGACCCGTGAACTGGCTTTGCAGATTGAAAAAGATGCGCGTGAACTGAGCAAGGGAGTGCGTCTGAACATCATGTCTGTGATCGGTGGCACCCAACTGGACAAGGCGCGGGCGCGTCTGCGGGATGAGGCAATTGATCTGCTGATCGCCACGCCGGGCAGACTACTGGATCACCTGACTTCCCGGGATGTGTATCTGGATCAGGTAGAGGTGCTGGTGTTGGATGAAGCAGACCGGATGCTGGATATGGGCTTTATTCCAGATGTGAAGCGGATCGTCCGGGCAACACCTATGGAGCGGCAGACGCTTTTGTTCAGCGCGACATTCAATCAGGACATCATCAATCTGGCCAAGCGCTGGACCCGGGATCCGATCGAAGTCATGCTGGCGGTGGATCATGTGCCTGCGGATACGGTTGAGCAGATCGTCTACCTGGTTGAGGGTGAAAACAAGATCCGCGTGCTGGTCAACCTCCTTTCCGAGGAGTCGGCAGAAAGAGCGATCGTTTTCTGTAACCGGCGTGATGAAACGCATCGCCTGTCCAAGGCGCTCAGCAAGGCGAATGTGTCCAACGCGATCATCTCCGGAGAATTGCCACAGGCCAAGCGTATGAGAACGCTGGAAGAGTTCCGTACCGGGAAATTCAAAACCCTGGTGGCGACTGACGTGGCGGGCAGGGGGCTGCACATTGATGGTGTCACTCATGTGGTTAATTATAATCTCCCAGATGACCCGGAAGATTATGTGCACCGGATCGGACGCACCGGTCGCGCGGGAGAAAGTGGTGTTTCTATCAGCTTTGCCTGTGAGGACGATGCCTTTCTGATTCCGGATCTGGAGAAGTACCTGGGCAGTAAACTGTCCTTGACCCAGCCTCCTGAAGAACTGTTGAAGACCTAGGTCACAGCCGGATTCACGATGCGTATTGTAGCTGATGAAAATATTCCGCTTTTGCAGTCTTTTTTTGCTGATCTGGGAGAGGTGAAGGCCTT
>JAUIAZ010000459.1 GCA_030427465.1 Gammaproteobacteria bacterium
CCGGTCAGCAAGGTCGGAGGGTAGAATGCGCCCGGTTTGCCAGTATCCGGGTTGCCGCCGACCAGACATCTGGCCCCGGCCTTGATCGACGCTTCTACCTGCTCATGCAATTCATCACGCAGATCCTGCCTGGCCATGGGGCCAATGTCGGTGTTCTCGTCCAGCGGATCTCCGACAACCTGCTCCTGCAAGAGGGCCTGGACGCGTTCGACAAATTCATCATGCACGGAGTCCATTACGATGAAGCGTTTGGCCGCAATGCAGCTCTGGCCACTGTTGAGCAGACGGCTCTTCACGCATTTGGCGGCGGCCAGTTCAAGGTCCGCATCTTCGAGTACCACATAGGCATCGCTGCCGCCCAGCTCCAGAACCGTTTTCTTGAGATGCTGCCCGGCCATGGCCGCGACTTTGCGGCCAGCAGCGGTACTGCCGGTCAGGGTCACACCGCGGACACGAGGATCACTGATCACGGTTTCAATCTGTTGTTTGTCCACGAGGAGTGTGCGGAATGCGTGTTGCGGGAATCCCGCATCCCTGAAAAGACTTTCTATGGCCAGCCCGCAGGCGGTGACGTTGCCAGCATGCTTGAGCAGGCCCACGTTGCCTGCGGCCAGATTGGGGGCAGCGAAGCGGAAAACCTGCCAGAAGGGATAATTCCAGGGCATGATGGCAAGGATGATGCCCTGAGGGCAGTAGTGTTGTTCGCTGAGCTCGTTGTCGCTTTCGAGCTTTTTCGGGGCCAGAATGCGCGCTGTGTGTTCTGCATAGTACTCGCAGACCCAGGCACACTTTTCCACTTCCGCGCGACCGCCCCGGATGGGTTTGCCCATCTCGTTTGCCATCAGACGGGCGAGCGCCTCCTTGCGTTCGTTCAGCAGTTCGCTGACTTTCAGCAATTGTTGGCAACGCGTCTGTAAAGGGGTTTGCTTCCATGCCTGAAAGGTGTCGTGAGTTGTCCGGATCAGGGACTCCAGGGCCTCATCACTGATTGCCTGGTAGCTCTGAATGGGTTCGCCTGTGGCCGGGTTGATGGATTCCATGGGGCACCTGTCTGTTGTGGGTTTGATCCTTTAAGACCTTGCGGGTGCAAGGATAGACATGGGGTGCTGGATACTGGTTGTTATTTTAGTTTCAGGTTACAGAGGGGAGTACGTGAAGTACAGCCCCTCAGTTTGGTCTGCGTGGTTTGCGGTTTCCACCACTCCGGCTTTTACCGCCAGCGTTGCTTTTCCCGGCCGGCGCCTGGCGGCGGTTGCCCGCTGGCGGCTTCTGCCCGTCACGGTGTTCCGGCCGTGGCTTTTTGGGCCTGCGGGGTTTGGCGGGTTTCCGGCCAAGGCGCGATGCCGGAATGTCGTGCACCGGCTCGAAGCCTTCAACCGTGCGCCGCTCCAGCAGCTTCTGTGTGAGTTGCTCAATCGCACTGAGCTGGTCAAACTCATCATGACTGACGAGCGAGACTGCATGTCCCGTAGCCCCCGCGCGCCCGGTGCGTCCGATCCGGTGGACATAGTCTGCAGGCACGTTGGGCAGATCGTAGTTGACCACATGCGGCAACTGGTCGATATCGAGTCCCCTCGCAGCAATGTCTGTGGCAATCAGCATGCGTATGCGGCGGTTCTTGAAGTCATCCAGCGCCCGCGTGCGTGCGCCCTGGCTTTTGTTACCGTGGATAGCGCTGGCGGTGATTCCCTGTTGTTCCAGGTACTGGGTGAGCTTGTTGGCTCCATGTTTGGTTTTGGTGAACACCAGAACCTGTTCCCAGCCATTTTCCAGAACCAGGTGCCTCAGCAGTTGGGGCTTGCGCTTCTTGTCCACCGGGCAGAGCCACTGCTTGACCAGTGGCGCGGTCGTATTCCGGGGCGTGACTGACACTTCCACCGGATTGTTGACCAGCCCTTTTGCCAGCTGTCGGATCTCGGGCGAGAAAGTCGCGGAAAACAGCAGGTTCTGGCGCTGTGCCGGCAGCAAGGCGAGGATTTTCTTGATGTCGTGGATGAACCCCATGTCGAGCATCCGGTCGGCTTCGTCCAGCACCAGTGCTTCCAGGTGGTTAAAGCGCACAGCATTCTGGCTGTAGAGGTCGAGTAGACGGCCGGGTGTGGCGATGAGAATGTCCAGACCGCGACGCAGCTTCATCATCTGTGGATTGATGCCGACCCCTCCGAAGACCACTGCGGAGCGCAGGGGCAGATAGCGGCCATAGGTGGCCACGCTTTCACCGACCTGGGCGGCGAGTTCCCGTGTAGGGGTTAGTACCAGCGCCCTGACCTGGTTGGCGGATGGCCTTTGGCCCTTGTCCAGTCGCATCAGCAGGGGCAGGGTGAACCCAGCTGTTTTTCCGGTGCCGGTTTGCGCCGCTGCCATGATGTCCCGCCCTTCCAGAATGGCAGGGATGCCCTTGGCCTGAATGGGGGTCGGGGTGTCGTAGCCTTCTTCGGCTATCGCCCGCAGGATGGGAGCAGAAAGGCCCAGATTTTCAAAACGCATTTGTGTTGCTGCCTGTGGTTGCAAGGCGGAGTGCCCCGAAGGGCGGCAGCCTAACAGAGTCAGACAGGGTGCGCAAAAGCCGAAGCAGTGCAAGGTTCGTTTCTACCGCAGCGGTTACAATAGT
>JAUIAZ010000460.1 GCA_030427465.1 Gammaproteobacteria bacterium
ATGTTGATGAGTTCACCCAGCCTGGCCAGTTGCTGCTCCCGCTCTCTGGACCAGCCCTGCGCATAGGAGATCCGAAGACAGTTGCGGTACTGACCACTGGTAGAGAACATCTCGCCGGGGGCGAACAGGATGCCTTCCTGATGCGCTGTGTGGTAAAGCTGGGTGGTGTCAACGCCGCCGGAAAGCTCCAGCCAGGAGACCAGGCCACCTTTGGGCTGGCTGATTCGAGTATCTGCCGGGAAGTGCCTGGCGACCAGATCGTGCAGTTCCAGGCTGCGTTGCCGGTAAGTGCTGCGCGCCATTCTCAGATGGCGGTCAAAGGCACCGGTGTTGATGATTTCCGCCGCTACCTGCTGTGGCAGGCTGGGGTTGGCCACCGCGTGGATGAACTTGCGGTGTGTCAGTTCCTCCAGATAGCGGCCCGGAATACACCAGCCTGTTCTCAGCTGCGGGTCGAGGGTCTTGGACAGGCTGCAGCAATACAGCACTCGCCCTTCGGTGTCGTAGGCTTTCACTGCCTTGGACCGGACTTCCTCGAAATGCAGCTCACCATAAATGTCATCCTCGATGATAGGAACATCAAAGCGGTTGGCCAGGTTGACCAGATCCTGTTTGGCCTCATCGGGAATCTGGGAACCGGTGGGATTACTGTAGTTGGCCACGGTGATGATGGCTTTGACCGGCCACTGCTGCAGGGCCAGTTGCAGGGCTTCCAGGCTCATGCCGGTGTCGGAGCGGGCCGGAATTTCAATGGCCTTCAGGCCCAGCGCCTCAATCATTTGCAGAACGCCATAATAGGCGGGGCTTTCTATGGCCACAATGTCGCCGCGGTGGGTAACCACCTGCAGACACAAATACAGGGCATTCTGGCAGCCAGCCGTGGTCACAATGTCTTCCGGGTAGACCAGAATTCCGGCATCGATCGAGCGCCTGGCAACCGCCTGCTGCAGGTCGGGGTTGCCCTGCGGGCCGTCGTAGCCAGCCCCGAGAATACGGCGCGTGCGGCTGATCTGGGTGTACAGTTTTTGCACCTGTGACAGGATCGGGAAATCCAGTGCCGGAATGGCAGAGCTCATACTCAGACCGCGTCGCTCTGCAGCATCCCGCTGCACCTCCATCACCAGCTGACTGAGGTTGGCCGGGCGGGGCTTGGCGGGTTTCTTGCGCAATTGCCGGGGCTCCTGCAAAGGCTCCTGCGTAGTCTGCGCGACGTAATAGCCGCTCTTGGGTCGTGCCTCAATCCAGCCCTTATCCTCCAGCTGGGCATAAGCCTGGTTGATGGTGGAAATGCTGACCTTTTCCGTGGCCGCCAGTTTTCTGACCGAAGGCAGCCTCTCACCCAGCCCCAGATGACCCTCACGGATGCGCGACTGAATGCGGTCTGCGACCTGCTGATAAAGTGCTTGTGACATAGGCAGTACAGAATCCTGAAAAAAAGGAAGTACAGATTGGAGCATAGGTAAACTGTGCTGGTCAATGTTTTCAAATTCTACATCTGTAACGGTTCAGTTCTCCTGTCTATCATTACAGACTCCAAAGACATTCCCAGACAGGAGGAGCTGGCATGACCACATCACAGATCAGATTATCCCGATTTACTGCAGGCGACGTGGCCCCGGAGGGGATTTCGCCATTGCGTACAATGGTCTTGTGGTCACGCATGGCAGATGCGATTCCGGTGGCAGTCTGGCTGAAACGTTCACGAAGCCGCAGACAGCTGCGTGAACTGCCGGTCTATCTGCAACGGGATATTGGCCTGACCGAAGCGCAGGTTCTTCAGGAGAGCCGAAAAAGATTCTGGGAGGAATAGCGATGGAAAGCCTGGCACTGTTCGTGGTTGCCATGACCATCACGCCCGGCCCGAACAATCTGATGATCATGTCTTCCGGCGTGAACTTCGGTCTGCGACGCTCATTGCCGCATTTTGCAGGGATCTGCCTCGGCTTCCCCTTGTTGGTGATCGGCGTCGCCCTGGGTCTGGGTCTGGTGATTGAGTCGGCTCCCCTGTTGTTTGAGCTGATCCGTTATGCGGGTGTGGCTTATCTTCTGCTCATGAGTTGGGGGCTCTTGCGTCAGGCTTTGTTTCCTGAAACTGCAGAAGCCCAGGCTGCCAGGGGGGGGAAGGGCGGTATTGATACTGACAACCACTTCCAGCCCTGGAGTTTTCACCGGGCGGTACTTTTTCAGTGGGTTAATCCCAAGGCCTGGACCATGGCAGTGAGTGCGCTGGCCGCTTTCGCCGCACTGGATGAGTCGCGTTGGGAGGGCGCCCTCACAGTCGCCGGGACTTATCTTCTGCTGGGCAGCCCCTGTGTTCTGGTGTGGATGATGAGCGGCCTGAGCATTCGTCAGTTCCTGCAGAGCCCGAAGGGGCGTCGTCTCTTCAACCTGACCATGGCCGTGCTGTTGCTGATCTCGATTGCACCGGTTCTGCTGAGTGAGATGCCGGGTGTCTGAGGGCTAATCCGAGTCTGGGCGTCAGTGGTTCACGAGGCCCTGAGGGGCTTCATCTGGCGCAGGGCTTCCCCGACAAAGGGCGTCTTGTACCCCAATTGGCGGGCGACCCGGCTATCCAGGCTGGTATCCCGGGGGCGGCGTGCACGGAAA
>JAUIAZ010000071.1 GCA_030427465.1 Gammaproteobacteria bacterium
AACCCTTCCTGTATTTTTACTGTGACGGCGGGAACTTTTTTGTCACACTGGGATCCATAAGAAAAAGCGGCTGGATACCCCCATGTTTTCTGAACTGACTCCCTCTGATACCACCCTGCCTGTGCTGGTGATTGGCCTCGCCGTGCTGTCGGTGCTGCTGTCTCCCAAAGCGCGCAACAGCGACATGTTTTTCGCCGGCCAGAATGCTCTGGGTCGACAGCCCACTCTGTGGACCCTGACACTGTCTCAGGTCACCACCTGGATCTTTGCCCGTTCCCTGCTCAATGCCGCCATACTCGGATATTTCTACGGCGTCTGGGGCACGCTCGCCTACGCAGCTTACTATCTGTCCTTCCTCACCGGTGGCGCGATCATTGATTCCCTGCGCTTCCGGCATGGCTACCACAACATCCAGTCCTTTCTGGAAGACCGCTTCGGCAAGGCAGGCACCCACTGCTACAACCTGGTCATTGCCCTGCGCCTGATCAGCGAAGTCTTCGCCAACATCCTGGTCATCGGAATACTTTTCGGGGCAGCGGGCACCAGTGAATATATCTGGGCGGTCAGCCTGTTTGCAGGCATTACCCTGCTCTACTCAATGCTCGGGGGATTGCATGCCTCACTCCGCACGGATGTCGCCCAGATGCTGATATTTCTGGCTGTCCTCGCGGTGCTGGTGGCCCTGGTATTCACTGAGGGGCTGGTTACCACCGACAACGTGCTGTTTAAACCCTTCGAGTGGTCTGAACCCGGTCCGGTATTACTGGCAGTCGCGCTGCTACAGGTCTGGTCTTACCCCATGCATGATCCGGTCATGATGGACAGGGGCTTTCTCGCCGACCGCCAGACTACCCGGCGCAGTTTCATGAATGCGGCGTGGATCTCCGGTCTGTGCATCCTGCTCTTCGGGGGGCTCGGCATCATCGCGGGCGCACAGGCCATGAGCGGTGAAGACATGAATGCCGTGTTGCTTCGGCTGCTGGGCGAGTGGCCGATGTTCCTGTTCAATGCAGCCCTGGTCATCTCGGCCATGTCGACCCTGGACAGCACACTCTCGAGTTCGGCCAAGCTGGTGGCTGTCGACATGCAGGCCATGCCGGCCAGTCTGGCCAATGGACGCCTGGTGATGGTGCTGTTCATGCTGCTCGGGCTGGCCTTTGTTTTCTGGGGCAACAAAGACCTCTTCAGTGCCGTGGCGGTCAGTGGAACGGCCTCCATGTATCTGGCCCCGGTGATCTTCTTCTGCCTTTGGGGGGGACGCACGGATATCCCACTGTGGAGTTATCTCAGTGCCTTCTTCCTGGCGGTAGGCGGAGCGATTCTCTACTTCACAGAATCCAGCGCTTACAGTAGCCTGATGGGTGACATGCACAAATACACCAAGCTCTTCTTTATCTCCCTGACGGTTCTTGTGGGCGGTTGCCTGGCCTTTGCCATTGGACTGATGGGCGGGAAGGGTCGTCAGATACAGCGGAGCGCGGTAGCCGCCCCCCTATGAGAAAGACTTGATGAGCGAAATCGATCTGGGACAACTCGAAGGCCACCCACTACTGTGTTTTGGTGGCCCCTACAGCAATCTGTCGGCCACCAGGGCCCTGATCGCTGAGGCCGACCAGCTGGGAATTCCTGCAGCCAATCGCATCTGCACCGGAGATGTGGTGGCTTACTGCGCTGAGGCGGAGGAAACGGTTCAGACACTGCGGGATTGGGACTGCCGGGTACTGATGGGCAACTGTGAAGAATCCCTGTCACAGGGCGCAGAGGACTGCGGTTGCGGCTTCTCGTCCGGCAGTGCCTGCGACCGCCTGTCTGCCCAATGGTTTGCCCATGCCATGCAACAGCTGTCACCCGGTAGTCGGCAATGGATGGGGCAGCTGCCGCGACTGATGCGCTTCCGCTATGGCGACTGGAACGCGGCCGTCGTACATGGCAGCCACCGTCAGATTAACGAGTTCGTGTTCGCTTCAGAGGATCCGGCGCTGAGGCGCGAGGCCCTGCGCGATCTGGATTGTCAGCTGATCATTGCCGGTCACAGTGGCATTCCCTTCGTGGAGTCTCACCCGGAAGGGGTCTGGCTGAATGCGGGGGCCATCGGCATGCCGGCCAACGATGGCACGCCGGACACCTGGTACAGCGTGCTGGAACTGAACCGGCAGGGCGCTTTGAGGGTCAACCTGCGCCGTCTGCGCTATGACCCGTCAGGCAGTGAAGAGGCCATGAAAAATGCACCTCTGGGCAGTGATTACCGGAAAGCGCTTCGTAGCGGCCTGTGGCCTTCGCAGGATGTGTTGCCCGAGCCCCACAAAAACCAGCGCGGCACTGCACTGGCGGAGAAAACGCGGATGTTTTTCTTACCCGCTCTCACGCCCGCGTGAGGCCGGAAGGCACCCCGCGAGGCCGTAAGAGACCGGAAGCGGAATTACTCTTCCGCTTCCTCTTCTTCAAGTGCCGGCTGTTCTTCAGGCACCATAATGCCTACCGCAAACCCGACCACATTGTCCGCCGGGTCTGACATATCCAGAACCACCAGTTTGCGGTCATTCGAGAAAAGTCCCTGGCGCCCGTTGAAGAAAAGCTCGCCATTCCGTTCCACGAAGTAACTGCCACTGGAAGACTTGAGGTTCAGGTCTGCCGAGATATCTACCTGCTCATCCAGAAACTCACCATCCCCGTCAAAATACATCTGGCTGAAAGCCACATAGGGATCGCCCTGGCCGATCAGACTCTGCCCCACCCAGAATGAGCCTTCAAGGTCGGCTGTCTGTGCATTTTCTGCTTCAGCCAGACAGACCATATTGGTACGTGAAGGCCGGTAGGCATTGATGCCCTGGACATTGTTGGAATCCGGGTCGATCATCGCCGCGATGTCCGGTGGCAGCGGGTAAACGGTATCCGAATTGACCACATCCGGCTTCAACTGCACGGAAACGATGCCGACATGCGAATAATGCAGCAACTTGCCTTCGTACTGATAGCCACCCACGGCGCGCGAGGTCCAGCAGATATCGTAATAGGCACTCTGGCTGCTGAACTCGCTGATCAGGTAATCATAAAAGTCATCCTGAAAACCGGCTGGTTCCTTGCCCGCACAGATGTTGGTGAACTCTTTCGCGCGCTCGCCTTCCACATCCATTTTGGCGAAGGTACCGGGTGACATGCGGACTACCTGAGGTGTCTGCTCACGCGGCTC
Source organism: Gammaproteobacteria bacterium (assembly GCA_030427465.1). GTDB lineage: Bacteria > Pseudomonadota > Gammaproteobacteria > Pseudomonadales > Oleiphilaceae > JADJWY01. Next base: position 3,191 of record JAUIAZ010000071.1, read on the forward strand.
AATAATCTCGGCAGAGGTGTTGGTCAGAATACCCTGGCCGCCCTGGAGATCGAGAGAGAAGGTCTGCATGGCCGGTGTCGGAAAGGCATCGTAACGCAGGCAGTTGTAGTTGCCATCGGCGTTATCAATGGGGAAAAAATCAATATCGAGATCATCCGGATCGGAACCACGAACAATGAAGTTCAGGCTTTCCTGGTTGGTGTTCATCGTAAACCAGTATTCGCCTTCCACATCAAAGGAGCCCCGGACGAAGCGCGAGGAACGGCGCTCAGTCAGCCAGCGGAAGTCACGATCCTGCCGGTATTCCCCATCGGAATAACCGGGCGGACTGCCTTCAAACTCATCAGAGAGCAGGTCGTAGTAACCAAATTTGGCGCTGCGACTGGCCGTGGCAAGAAAGTAACGACTCAGCGTTTCCCTGGACTGCAATTCAAAGCCAGTGCCATAACCATAAAAGCGTGAAGGCAGCACCGGTACCAGCGGATCCTTTTCCTTGTTGGTCAGTTCTTCACAACCCTGAAGGAACCCTATGCTCGCAAGCAAGAGCAACCCTGCCGATCGACTCCAGTTCATCCCGTCTCCCCGGACACAGCCCGTAACACTACTACTAATCTTCGAAATGCTAGAGCAATATCAAGTCACAATCGTTGATGGGTTTGGCAAACTCGGCGCCTGGGTCAACTTTCCGGCATGGCCTGGGGGATGCTGTGGGCCAGATCACGGTATACCTGCAGCTCATCCAGCATGTCTCTGATCAGGCGATCGGGGTCACAGGTGACCGCCTGATCTCCGGTCACCCCGATCTGCACCTGGCCCTGATAGCTGAGCAGACTGATACCGAGACAGATCTCTCCCGCCTGCGGCACCCAGAACATCAGCTCGCGGATCGGGCAGCCGGCGATATAGCGGGTTTCCTTTGCCCCCGGCACATTCGAAAGCACCAGAGAGCTTTTATCCGAGAACAGGCCCATGACGGTACTCTGCAAGTGTCCCGGCAGAAGACCAATCAGCCCCATGATCCAGTGCGACAGCATGGGCAGACCGGACTCTCTGAGGTTGATCATGTCGTGCTTGGTCTTGAAAAGCCGCTCCAGGGGGTTGCGGATTCCGACCGACAGCGGCACAAAGACTGTTCCGAAGCGGTTGCCCAGTCTCGACAGGGAACTCATGTCGTCCAGCGACCGCAAGTTCACGGGTAACGTGCCATGAAGGCGCAGATTTTCCGGCAGGGACTGCCCCCGCATCAAATGCCTGCGTAACCCGCCACTGACGACACTCACCAGGACATCATTCACGCTGCACCCAAAGGCTCTGGCGATCTCTTTGAAATCACGCAACGGTAGGGCATCAGACCAGGCGCAGCGCTTGATCACACCCGGCTTCGGCTTCAGCACGGTGGCCGGGTCCTTGGGCAGTGCCGCGATATGCACCAGCTCTGCCAGCCCTTCCATACCCGACTGCCAGACATGCTGCAGAAACTCACGATCAGCCAGTTGACGCAGACTGTTGAGATCTCCCTTGCCAGCCAGCCGGGCCGCCTTCTCCAGCCGCTCAAGCAGTTGTTCCATGCCATCCATGACGCGGTGGCGAATCCTCGGTTTGGGCATGCTGGGAACATCGGGCAGGGCTTCCAGCTGGCGCGCCTGCGGGGCCTTGTCGGTCAGGGAAGCAAACACCGCAATCAGGGCGAGGCCATCGGCATAGCAGTGGTGTACCCGCATGACGACTGCCGGACCACCGGGATAGTTTTCAATGAAGTGAAAGTGCCAGAGCGGAAACCGGGGGTCCAGCGGGTTGCTCAGCTGGTCGCCCAGCCAGTCCTGCAGGGTTTTCTTGTCTGCGGGTGCCGGCAGACTGACCCGACTGACATGATGGTCAAAATCGAAGTCACTGTCTTGCTCCCAGAAATAGACGCCGGATCGCGCGACCGGCCGCAGGCGAAAACGCGGCATTTTCAGAAACCGGCTTTCAATCCGTTCACGGAACGCTTCAAAGCTGAGGCCTTCAATGACCGCCAGTGCCGAAATGACCAGCAGATTCTCGGAACGGTCCAGCCGCAACCAGGCGGCATCACTCCCCTTGAGGGGATCCCCCTGCCCCATTGTGCTCACGCCGGCCTCCTTTTATTATGAGTTTTATGAGTTGTCCGTATTACAATCTGTAACAAAGTCAGCGTCGAAATCGCACTATAATTTACCCGTCCGGTATTGAACAGTCGGCCAGATCACAAAGCCGCGCGGATTCACTGCGCTGAATCCGCGGAAAGCAACCTATAATAAATGCACCGGGGATACCATGAAAGCGACACACATCCGCAAACTGCTGCGCCCCATCGACCCGGCCTATTCGGAGATGTTCTCCGGGCGGGTGTATACCGTGGGCAAAGGCGCGGCCTCTGTCCGAAAGCACAGCGCCAAGGCGCGTAACACCGTCATTGGTGTGCACGGATTTCTTGAGAATCACGCTTACTACACGCAGACCTATCAGGCACCGGATACCGAGCTGATCCTGATTACCTGCAGTAACTATCATGTCCCCGTCAGCGGACCGACCGTCGAAGAGGCCCCCTGGCAGCGACCGATCAAACACCTGGAAGCCACCATCGAATATGATGCCTGCATACTGAACCAGGCACTGGAAAATCTGCCCACCACAAACCGCGTGCGGGTTCATGGCCATTCCCGGGGCGGTGCCGTGATCCTCCAGGCCATTTCACAACGCCCGGATCTGTTCCGCGAGGTGGATGTCGTTCTGGAAGCACCGGTATTACCGCAGGCGCGGCTTCACCCCCTGGTGACGGCGCTCCTGGAACCGGTTTCCCACGGCATGTGGCCCTGGGTCATCCGGCTGATCAACTCGGCGCCCTCGACAGCTTACGGACAGACCTTCTTCGGCAAGGTCACACCGAGAAAGCAGCAGCTGCTCGACAAACTCTTCAGCACCACCCGCGATCATCTGACCATCGTCCGCAACATCGAAAACATTCTGGATTGGATGGAAAAGACCCCGCTAGATGTTTATCAGCATATGGCCCATGGTACTATCCTGATCCCGAAAGTGGATCGCATTCTGTGCCGCGACTGGATGTTGCGCAGCGCAGAGAACAGCAAGAACCATATCCGGATCGTGGAAACCGGGGCGACCAGCCACTTTGTCACGCTGGACAGCCTGGAATGGGTACCCTCTCTGGACCTGGTACCGGAGGCCATGACGGCTTCCGCCTGAGCGCAGGAGCCGTATGTACAAACACAAGCTTGAAGGGGTCAAGGCCTCGACCCCGTCTACTGCCCGTCTGCAGCACCTGCTGCTGGAATATCACGACTTTCGCCTGGAAAAGCGCTGCAACCCTTTACTACCCTGGGTTGCCCTGCTCGAACAATGGCAAAGCGAAAGACTGCGCCACACGCATCAGGCGCTCTATCACCAGAGCCACTACCGGGATGCCCTGGATTTCCTGCTCAGAGATCTTTATACGCCGACGAATTTCACGCGCCGGGACGAAGATCTGGACCGGATCTTCCCGGTATTGGTCAGGATGCTGCCAGAGGGCACGCTGGATACTGTCGCCCGACTGGTTGAACTGAATCTGCTGACCCAGCAGATGGATCTGGCCCTGGCGGCGCAAGTCGCTGCCCTGGACATCTACCCCGAGCCACCGCCCGCAGGCCTGGCTTTGGCCGAGGCCCATTACTGTGACGCTTACCGCAGGGCCGGCATCAATGAATCCCGCCTTCGGCAGATTGAACTCGCGGACCAGGTGGCACGGGAGCTCGAGCGCTACGTGCGTTCGCGTTTTCTGTCAGTGAGTCTGCGCATGACGCGCAAGCCGGCGAAGATGGCCGGCCTGGGTCAGTTACATGATTTTCTGGAGCGCGGCTTGCGCGCTTTCCGGGGAATGGGTGGGGTACAGAGCCTGATGAACGAAGTGACCAGAGTAGAACGGCAACTGCACGAAGCGATTCTGGCAGGAGCCGCGATGCCCTTCGGGTTTGCCCCGCTGTCCCAGAACCTCGCAGCCGCTCAGGAAGTCAGGTGATCCAGATGCTTGTGGATTTCCTGTTCAATCTGCCCCTTGAAGGGGCGCAGCAGTAAACCGAGCTCAAGCCGGACATGGATTTTCTCCGGCTCGACTTCCAGTTGCCCCTTGGCACCGCTGCGCTGAAACCTCAGAACATCGCCGCTCCAGGTATACCGGACACTGAACTGCTCAGCCAGGCTCTGGGCCAGTTCATTGGCAGCTGCTTTGGCGTGATCATGATCCAGATCATGCGGACGGGTGATTTCAATTACGGACATAAAGCTTCCCAAGGTGATACACTTCTGAACTAACTTATAGACCGAATCGGCCTGATTTCAATGACGGACTCTCAACAGGATTTGCGGATGAACAAAGACTCCACGACCCATTTTGGTTACCAAGAAGTGCCCGTGGCCGAAAAGGAAAAACGAGTGGCCAGTGTATTCGATTCCGTCGCTGCCCGCTATGACCTCATGAATGACCTGATGTCTGGTGGGGTGCACCGCCTCTGGAAGCGTTACACCATTGAACGCAGTGGGGTTCGCAAAGGGCACAGCGTGCTGGATATTGCCGGCGGCACCGGGGATCTGACCCGAAAATTTTCAGACCGGGTGGGCCCGGAGGGCCGCGTGGTACTGGCCGATATCAACGCCAGCATGCTGACCACCGGTCGCGAGAAACTGATCAACCGGGGCTACCTTGGCAATATCGAATACGTTCAGTGCAATGCCGAGCGTCTGCCCTTCGACGACAACAGCTTTCATGCCCTGACTATCGCCTTCGGCCTGCGCAACGTGACCGATAAACAGGCTGCCATCAACGAGATGTTTCGCGTACTCAAGCCCGGCGGCAAAGCCCTGATCCTGGAGTTTTCCCACCCGAAAAACCCGCTGCTGTCGAAGGCCTATGATGCTTACTCGTTCACCGCACTGCCACTGATGGGCCAGCTCGTCACCCAGGATTCCGCCAGCTATCGCTATCTGGCCGAGAGTATCCGCATGCACCCGGATCAGGAAACCCTGCGCAGCATGATGGAAGAAGCCGGGTTTGCGCTGAGCCAGTACACCAATCTGACCGGTGGCATCGTTGCCCTGCATACAGGTATCAAGGCCTGACACCGTGCTGGAAACTGCCATCAAAGATATCCTGAAAGCCGTGCCCGAATTGCGTGCCGTGATGGCGCGCCAGTCCGGACGCTGCATTGAAGTTGAAATCACGCCACTGGCCAGGCTGCGGATCAAGCTGGGCGAGGCTCCGGTCATCTGGCGTCTGCGCCCCGACCAGGAACCGGTCGTGATCGTTGGCACAACGGAATCCGCAGACCTGCCATCAGCCGAGCTCACCATTGCCGGCAGTCCGGGTGCCTTTCTCGGTTTTCTGCGCAGCGGGCGGGCACAAGGCATCCGCTTTGACGGCGATTCCACTCTGGCCATGGCGCTGGTGCGGGAGTTCCGCCAGCTCGACATCAACTGGATGCAACGCCTGAGCCCGTACCTGGGTGAAGACTTGCTGAAGCAGGGGATTGCGCTCGGGGGGGCCGCCTGGGCCTGGCTGCAAACCACGCGCAAATCCTTCTATGCAGATCTGCAGGAATACCTGCTGCATGAAGCCCGTGTGATACCGGATGCGGGCAATGCGCGCGAGTGGTTGCAGGAAGCTGAACGTCTGCGTCAAGACAGTGACCGTCTGGAGGCACGCCTGAGCGCCCTGGAAGGCAGGCAGGAGAAACCCGACTGATGCGCAGTACCTGGCGACTGTTTCAGGTCATGCAGACCCTTTGCAAATACCGGCTGGACGAACTGGTTCCGGTGGAAGACCACCCTGCCCTGCAGAAGCTCATGCAAGTGGGCCCCTGGCGCTTTTACCCCAGGCCCGAGACGCCGGTTGCCCAGAGACTCCGCGAAGCGCTGCACGAACTCGGCCCGATTTTCATCAAGTTCGGGCAACTGCTTTCCACCCGGCCAGATCTGATTCCCGCCGCGTTTGCGCGCGAACTGGCCCAGCTGCAGGACCAGGTTCCACCCTTTCCCGGTGACGAAGCGGTTGCCATCATCGAGGAAGCCCTTGGCCAGCCAACCCGCGAGCTGTTCTCGGAATTTTCGGTAACGCCTCTGGCTTCGGCCTCGATTGCCCAGGTACATGCCGCGCGCCTGCCCGACGGCAGACAAGTGGTTACCAAAGTGATACGGCCCGGCATTGAATCTGTGATCCGCCGCGACACCCGTCTGCTGCGCAGCCTGGCCGCCTGGATGGAACGCCTGATCCCGGAAAGCCGCCGCCTGCACCCGCAGCAGGTCGTGCGCGACTACGAGCTGACCCTCTTCGATGAACTCGACATGATGAAAGAGGCGGCCAACACCTCACAACTGCGCCGCAACTTCCTGAACAGCCCGCTGATCTATATACCCGAAGTGGTCTGGGAAATGACGCGCAAGCCGGTGCTGGTCATGGAACGCATTCATGGTATTCCCATCTCCGACATCGACGCGCTCAGGAGCGCCAACGTGGATCTCGCCAAACTGGCGGAACGTGGCGTGGAGATCTTTTTCACTCAGGTCTTTCGCGACAGCTTTTTCCATGCCGACATGCATCCGGGGAACATTTTCGTGGATGCCAGCCAGCCGTCTGATCCACGCTACATCGCCATCGACTGCGGGATCATGGGCTCTCTGTCGCCCCGTGACCAAAGCTATCTCGCGCGCAACCTGCTGGCATTTTTCCACCAGGACTACCGTCAGGTGGCCCAGCTGCACATTGACTCCGGATGGATACCGGCGCATACCCGGGTGAATGAGTTCGAGGCTGCCATCCGCTCGGTCTGTGAGCCGTTTTTCAACCGCCCGCTGAAGGAAATTTCCTTTGGCCAGTTTCTGGTTCGCCTGTTTCAGACCGCACGGCGCTTCGACATGGAAGTGCAGCCGCAGCTGGTCTTGCTACAAAAAACCCTGCTGAACATCGAAGGCCTGGGCCGGCAACTTTATCCGGATCTCGACCTGTGGCAGACCGGCCTGCCTTATCTGGAGCGCTGGATGCAGGAGCGCATCGGACCGCCCGGACTGATCAAAACGCTCAGCCGGCAGTTGCCACAGTGGATTGAACAGAGCCCGGATCTTCCCGGTCTGATTTATCAGGCACTGGAGAAAGCGGGAGAGCCGCAGCAAGCCGCGCCCCCACATCCGGGCAAAGCCCCTACCCGCTCACGCTGGCAATGGCTGGGCCCCGTGATGGTCGCCATCGCCCTGCTGAGCACTCTGCCCGGATGGGAAAGCTGGTGGTCCCGCGTGGAATGGCCGAGCCTGCTGATCTTGATCATCGGGGCCTACCTCTGGTTTACTGCCGGTCCGCAAAAAGAATAGACCCAGCCTGTCAGATCCTGGCAAGGCACAGAGAGAGACTGCAATGAGCGATATCCTGAACCAACTGGCCGAAGTACTGGAAGCGCGCAAAAGCGCTGACAGCGACTCATCCTACGTATCCGGACTTTACCAGAAGGGGCTGAACAAGATTCTTGAGAAGGTCGGGGAAGAAAGCACCGAGTTCATCCTTGCCGCCAAGGACGCCGAAACCAGTGGGGATACCCAAGAAGCAATCTACGAACTGGCCGACCTCTGGTTTCACAGCATGATAGCCCTCAGCCACCTGGGAAAGCACCCGGATGACGTACTGGGGGAGCTGCAAAGACGCTTTGGACTGTCCGGAATTGAGGAAAAGAACAGTCGGGGACAGTAGATCTGCCCCACCTCAGTTTCTTGAGAACAGATAGGCTCCAGCCGCCATCATGATGGAGCCAGCACTGCGGTTAAGCCCCTTGACCGCTTGCTCAGAATGGAAAAATCGCCGCGCTTTCGCGGCAAACACCGCAATCATCATCAGCCCCAGCATAAGCGCAATGAGTGTCAGTACGACGGCCAGCGTAATATCAGCGCCATCCAGTGCGGTCAGATCCATGAAGGTTGGCAAGAAGGCGATGTAGAACAGAATCACCTTGGGATTTGACGCCGAGATCAGGAAACCCTGCACAAAGCTCATGATCATGCCAGAGCGGCTGGCCTTTCTCTCGGCAGCCTCCAGATCCACGGGCGCGTGCCACATCCGCCACCCCAGATAGACCAGATAGGCAGCGCCCACAATGCGGATCACCATAAATACCTCTGACCAGTTGTTGGCCAGTACCGCCAGACCAAAGCAGGCAGCAACCAGATAAATGGCATCACTGATGGTCATGCCCAAGGCGAGGAGAAAACAGGATTTCGCCCCGCTGACCAGTGCGCGAGCCAGGATGGCGAAGACACCCGGCCCGGGTGTGACACCGAAAATCAGCACCGCAATAAAAAATGAAATCGCGCTTTCCCAACTCATGTGTGAAATGTAGCAGAAAGCACATAGGTTCCGGAATCGGTTCCGCTACAAAACTGCAGACAAAAAAAAGCCGGCCTGTTCAGGCCGGCTCGATGTAAACCGATCAGGCGCCGATGGCACCACCGTCAGTCTTGCGGAAGACCACTGTGGCGGCCCGTGGACGAACGGTCGTGCCAGTCGGCGTTTCTTCCGTGGCATCGTCAGTGAACGGCCAGTTGCCCGGATGCTGGATATTGGCAAAGAAGCTGGTATTGCTTCCCGCAAAGGCCAGACCCGTCACTTCGCAGCCATTGGGGCCGACGAAGAAGCGGCGCAGGGCATCCTGGTTGTCTGAACTCAGAACCGCCTGCTCACCACTGACCCGCAGGCGTGAAGGCACAACTGCCAGCATCTGGTCATTGGTATAGGAGGTCACTTCGCTCGCGCCGTTGTCCGTCTGCACCCACAGAATGCCACGGCTGTCGAAGACCAGGCCATCCGGGCTCGCGAACTGGTTCATTTCAGTCAGACCGGACAGGTTGTACTCGGCAGCATCCACACCCGCAGCCGGTGCACCAAAGACAAAGATATCCCAGGTGAACGCCGTCGGATCAGAGCTCTCATCCCAGCGCAGGATATGACCATACTTGTTATCCAGACGGGGGTTGGCCGGGTTGGTGCCAGTAGTGTCATCACGACGGGTGTTGTTGGTGAGGGTCAGATACACACTGCCAGTGACCGGGTCAACGGCACACCATTCAGGACGATCCATCGGGGTTGCGCCAACCGCATCCGCCGCACCCGGTGTGTTCAGGAACAGTGCAGCGTCTGTGGCGTAGATATCACCCAGTGTGGAGACACCCACCAGGCTGTTCGCCGCAATGTACTCTGCAGTGACTTCGGTACTTCTGAGCAGCGGAATCCACTCGCCGGTGCCGTCATCATTGAAGCGCATGACGTACAGCGTGCCTTCATCCATGTACTTGGCACCGGTTGCCAGACGGTCGCTGCTGTCCGCATCCGTCGGATCCCAGACGGCATCGGATACAAACTTGTACATGTACTCGAAGCGCCCGTCGTGACCGGTATAGAACACGACCGGTTCGCCCGCACGCAATTTGCCGAAGACACAGCCTTCATGACGGATGCGGCCCAGAGCGGTGCGCTTGACCGCACGGCTGGCAGGGTCATAAGGGTCGATCTCGACGATATAGCCGTGACCGTTGGCTTCGTTGCGGTAGTCTGCCAGGGCATTGGCGCCACTGGGTGTGGTATCAAAACGGGCAAATTCAGCATCGACTTCGCTGACGTCACCGGCCACATCATCCCAGCCGTAACGGGTGTCAGTGGTACCGATTCCCAGACGTTGCTCCGCCGCATTCTGTGCACCGGTATTGACGAAGTAGCCAGGCCAGTTTTCTTCACAGGTGAGGTAAGTGCCCCAGGGCGTGTAGCCGTTCCCACAGTTGTTCAGGGTACCCCGAACCACATCACCCGCTGGTGCATAGGGGGTCTGCAGGGCAATCGGGTCAGCTGCTACCGGGCCTGAGATATCCATCTCGGTGGCACCGGTGAAACGACGGTTGTGACTGTCATTCGGAACCACTTCCCAGACGCCGTTAACGAGCTGGATACGAACTACAGTCACACCGTGCGCGTTGATTTCCTTGCGGATCTCTTCGGCACTGTTGCGC
>JAUIAZ010000072.1 GCA_030427465.1 Gammaproteobacteria bacterium
GATTCGTCCATTTCAATGGTGACCGCCTCCCCGGTTTCCAGTGGCAACTCTGAGCGAATGAGAAAGCGGCGATATTTTTCCGCACTCTTGCGCACGAACAGACGCTGGCCGCAGCCCGCTTTGGCCGTGCAGCCACCGCAGCTGTCACCGGCGTCCAGTTCGACCCAGTAGCTGTCATCATCATGCCGGGCAATCACATGCCCCGTCTGCTTCAGCATCTCGGCTGCAACCATTACTGCCTGAAAACCATATTATCCGCGACTTTGCGCGCAGTCTCCAGTGGAACTTCTCCAATCACGGTCAACAGGTAGCGTCCCGAAACAGCACTGTACACGGAGCGGCTGTGCGCGGAAGTTGCGCCTTTGCGGCTTTCGCTGGCCGGAAAAAAGTCGTCTGGCAAGGCCTTGAAGAAAACGCTGAAGGAGGCCAGTCCATCCGTATATCTAAGGCTCATCGACTTGGCCGCCTCAATCGCCGAAAACCCGTCAGGCATCCAGTCAGCCGCTACGGCGGTGGGCGCTGAAGCCCGCCCACCGGAACCGCTCACCGGCAACCGGTGGGTCTGACTTTCTGCCAGCCAGTTTGCCGGAGGAAAGTCGTCAGGTGCGAATTCAGGCGCATATTCAATACTGGTGAACTGCGTGCTTTCCAGCACCCTCCCCTCACCGTCGAGGGTCACCGATTTCAGGAGCAGGTGACTCTGGGCATCCACCCAGAGCAGGTAGCCATAGCGCCAGGAGTCTTCGGGCATCACCATATATTTTCTGGCTTCCCGCCCGGCCTGACGTTCGGAACCGGCCTGACTGACCCGATAAAACCGGTACCCCGGAAAATTACCGAGGCTGGCGGGCAAGGCCTGACCTGGCAAGGCCGCCTCTGTCAGGCGCATGGGAGGCCCCTGATCCACCCGACAGACGACCACCTCTCCACGCCGGTAGATTTCCATGGACTGGCCGTCCAACGCGACCATGAATTTTTCCACTTCCCCCTGCCGGCCCCGGTGCGACACCCGGAATGCCGACATTTCAGCCCCTCTACTGAAAACCAGCGTGCCTTTGAAAGACACTTCAGCGGCAGCCTCCGCCATCCTCTGATAGAGGCTTCTGACTTCAGGTTCTGCGGGGTGAACCGACCCGCTGAGCCCCCACAGCGTCAGCAGGCCCAGCAACAGCCCTACCCGCCGATTGGCCTGTATAAGGGTGGCCCACATCAGGGAGCAGCCTCACCTGCGTTTTCGGCAGACGCGCCTGCGGTACTGACCTCATCAGTACCGGTCTCCCCACTGACAGCAGGCACGGTGTAACTGGACAGGCGGGCAAGCGGAGCAATGTCGGAAGCGCCGGAGACTGTGCCGGGAACCGAGTGACGCAAGAGAAGCTCCTGGATATAGGCTTCGTACTCGGCCTTCTGCTCGGGGCTCAGTTGCGGGGCTTCCAGGCTTTCCGCTACGACTGGTCCGTTCAGGGCTTGCGAATCCCCGGAAGGACTTTCCACAACCTGTGGTGGCAGATTCAGTCCGCTCTGCGGCCCGCTGCTCAACTGAAAGCCGGCAACGACTACCATGGCAACCGAGGCCGCGACTGCCAGAGACTGCCACCATGGCAGCGCTCTGGATACATCCGTGGAACCAGCTGCTGCCGTTATTCCGGACAAGGCCTGCCCCGCCGCAGCGGACTCTGCGGGCGCACCTGCGGTGGCATGCGCTTCCGCTTCAAGGGCCCCCATGACGGACTGACTGATGTCCACACCCGACCATTCAGCTGAATCGGCATGAAGCCCGTCTTTCTGCTGACATAGCCGCTGCCAGGCCTCCCTCATCTCCGGGTCGTGCAACTGGCTGAGGATACGTTGCGTCTCACGCTCGGTGGCTTCGCCGTCGAGCATGGCAGACATAATCTCAAGATCTTTCGGCGTCATGATGCGTTACTCCTGTGCGCGCCGCCACCCCTGCCGAAACGGGTGACCGCCGCCATCAATTGTTCTCTGCCGCGAAAAATGCGCGAGCGGACTGTGCCGACCGGACAGGACAGGACGTCGGCAATCTGTTCGTAACTGAGGCCGTCAAATTCCCTCAGCATCAACGCGGCTCGCAGTTCTTCAGGCAGTTGCCTGAGGGTCAGTTGCAGCACCTCACTCAACTGGGCCTCGCAGAGCTTGTCCTCCGGGCTTGCCTCGTCAGCCGGATCAATAGTACTGACGTCATCAATGTCGCAGGAAAGCCGCGAGCTGACGGGCTGCCGACCACTTTGGGCAAGGTGGTTCTTGGCGCAATTGACCGCAATACGATACAGCCAGGTATAAAAGGCAGCATCACCCCTGAACAGATGCAGGGAACGGTAGGCTTTGATAAACGCTTCCTGGGCAACATCACTGACATCTTGAGGCTCTTTCAGAAACCGGCTGATCAGCCCCATGATACGGGCCTGATACTTCAGCACCAGTAAATCAAAAGCCTTCTTGTCACCGCGACGCACCCGCAACACCAGCGGGAAATCAGCACAAACTCCACGGTTCTGGCCCTGCTCCGGCGAGCCGCCCCGATCCTGCCCGGCAGCCTGGGCTCCCGGGTCACCGCCAGTCGTGTCACCCGTATCGTTCATTCGCTTGTCGCCTGTCTCGTGCCAATTGGTTAAACTCACTGCGGACAGTCTAGCAGCCTCGAGAGTCATCGGTGTCATCCTGCCTCGTTTCCCTGTAGATGACACTATGACAACAGGAGCCCTCATAAGTTCCCGCCAATTGAGAGGAAAAATAACTGATGCCCCGTTACACCCCGGCATATGATGTTCTGATACTGGGCAGTGGTGCAGCCGGCCTGACAGTTGCACTCAACCTGCCCCCTCATCTGAAAGTCGCTGTCCTGAGCAAAACCGCCATCAACAGTGGCAGTACTTTCTGGGCGCAGGGTGGTATTGCGGCAGTGCTCAGCGATGATGACAGTGTCGAGAGCCACGTTCAGGATACTCTGAATGCCGGTGCCGGCCTGTGTCACGAGGACGCGGTACGTCAGTGTGTGGAAAACAGCCGCGATGCGATTGAGTGGCTGATCAACCTGGGCGTCAGTTTTGATATGGATGAGTCTGACCCGGAGGGTCATCGCTACCACCTGACCCGCGAAGGCGGGCATACGCACCGTCGCATCATTCATGCAGCTGACGCAACCGGACGAGCGGTCATGGGCTCCCTGGCAGAGCGGGCAGAGAAACGCGACAACATCACTCTGCTGGAAAACCGCGTGGGGGTTGACCTGATTACCAGTCAGAACCCCGCCACCGGAAGTAACCCGTGTCAGGGCATGTATGTGCTGAATCGTGAGACCGGCGAGGTGGAAACATTCAGGGCGCGTTTCACGGTGCTCGCCACGGGCGGTGCGAGCAAAGTCTATCTGTACACCAGCAACCCGGATATCTCGACCGGTGATGGTATGGCCATGGCCTGGCGAGCCGGCTGCCGTGTGACCAATATGGAGTTCAATCAATTCCATCCAACCTGCCTATACCATCCCAAGGCAGGCTCCTTCCTGATTACCGAAGCCATCAGGGGAGAAGGCGGCTTGCTCAAGCTGCCGGACGGCCACCGCTTCATGCCGGACTTTGACGAACGGGCGGAACTGGCACCCCGGGATGTGGTGGCCCGGGCGATTGACCATGAGATGAAACGCCTGGGGCTGGACCACGTCGACCTGGACATCTCACACCGGGACGCTGATTTCATACGTCGCCACTTTCCAACGATCCATGATCACTGCCTGTCCTTCGGACTGGACATTACCCGCGACCCCATCCCGGTGGTTCCCGCAGCCCACTATACCTGCGGGGGCGTGCACACGGACCTCAACGGCCGTACCGATGTCGCCAATCTGTATGCGGTTGGCGAAACGGCCTTTACCGGGCTTCACGGAGCCAACCGCATGGCATCGAACTCGTTGCTGGAATGCCTGGTCTTTGGCCGCGCCGCGGCGCTGGACATCTCGGCACGCGAAAAAGACACCCCGCTGGCCACCGAGCTACCCTTGTGGGATGAAAGCCGGGTCACCGACTCGGATGAGGACGTGGTTATCTCCCACAATTGGGATGAGCTGCGACATTTCATGTGGGATTATGTCGGCATAGTGAGAACCAACAAGCGTCTGGAGCGGGCCCGGCACCGTATTGACTTGCTCCAGAGCGAAATCCGTGAATACTACAGCAACTACAGGATCCATACCGATCTGCTGGAACTGCGCAACCTGGTGGATGTCGCCGACCTGATCGTGCAATCAGCCAGCGCACGGAAAGAAAGCCGGGGGCTGCACTACACCCTCGACTATCCGCAAACGGACAGCAGGGCGATTGACACGACCCTGACACCTGCCCGGTACGTAGCCCGGGCCTGGCACCAATCATGATGAGGTATCCATGAACGACAGAATAGAGCTCAACAGGCTGATATGGCACAGCCGCAGAGGCATGCTTGAACTGGATGTGCTGCTCGGCCCCTTTGTCCGGGAAGTCTACCCCGGCCTTTCCAGCGAGGACCAGGCCAGGTACCGGAAACTGCTGAGCTGCGAGGACGCGGATATGTTTCAGTGGTTCATGCAGCAATCCGAATCCCCGGATCCTGATGTACAAGCCATGGTGAGAATGATTCTTGAACGCGTTCAGCCCGGTTGAAGTCAGTCTGCGACCTTCTCGCCAGCTGGTCATCCTGTTCACTGCCTGGGGTGTTTTGCTGCAGGTCGGGGTCTGGTCAACCCAGTTTCCGGGTTGGCTTAAAACAGGCCTGGCACTTTTGGCACTGGGGCATGCGAGCCTGCTGGTCGCACGTCACGGGCTGCTGCTACTTTCCGACAGTCCTGTGCGAGTGTGGGCAGAGCATGGTTCCGGCCTGTCACTCTATTCGGAAAACCGCCACGGCAGCATTGTACGTCTGCATCCGGGACATCTGCGTGTCAGCAGCTGGCTGGCTGTCTTGCATCAGCGCGGCCTGTGGTCACAACCTGTATACATACTCAGGGACAACAGCTGTCCGGAGGCTTTCCGGCGCCTGAGGGTCCTGCTGAACCATCACTGAGGGTTTCATGTCTGAACACAATACACCGTACCAAGCCTATCACCTGACCGGGGAATGCCTGGTTCAGGGAAGCGGCAAGGATCTCATCCGTTTTCTGCAGGGACAATTTACTTGTGATGTCGAAGCCCTCGCGGTGAACCACCATACCACCGGAGCTTGTTGTACCAACAAAGGGCGCATGGTCGCCTTGTTTGAGCTTTACCGCTCCGGAGAAAATGAAGTCTGGCTGAGACTGCCCTTTGACGCCGCCAGGCTATTGCTGGACCACCTGGCCAAGTATCAGGTGTTCTTCAAATGCGAACTGGTGATTGCAGAGCAGGCGCAGGTTTGGGGCTTAGAGCCTGTTGGGCCGACCCTGGGGACGACTGAGAGCGAAGCCTCTACCGGAGCGTTCCTGGTGGACCGGAACGACAGGGAGGGTGACTGCGCCGAAATCTGGCTGACCGACCCTGCCGCGAGTCACTGGTGCACGATGCTGGAAGAAACGAGACAGCCAGATGACCGGCCCTGGTATCAGCAAGAGTTTGAGGCAGGGCACGCCCGTGTGGGCGCAAACACTTCCGGTCAGTTTATCCCGCAAGCGCTGCGCCTGACCGAGCGTGGCGGCATCTCCTTCAAGAAAGGCTGCTACACGGGACAGGAGATCGTCGCAAGAACCCATTATCTGGGCAAAGTAAAAAAGCAGCTTGGACTATTCAGCCTGCACGCCGGGTCAGAAGCACCTGTCGAAGCGGGTGCCGGTCTTTATCTGGATCAGCGCAAAGCCGCAGAAATTGCGGATGTACTTCCGCTTTCCGGGCAAACCCTGCTACTTGCTGTGCACGACCCCGGACAGAATGAGTTCACCCTAAGCCAGGACGGTGCCGGGGCTGTTACGCTGATAAAGAGTTTCGACTAGCTGGCACTGCAGAAAGTCAGGAGTCTGCTATAACTTTAAGAGCCTGACTTTTTACCGCAGAGAGCCCCCATGTCTGATCTGGAAAAACGAATTTCTGAAGACCTTATCGAAGCCATCGAGAAAGACAAAGTCGTACTGCCCACCCTCCCCGAGGTTGCCCTGCAGATCCGCGAAGTGGCCGAAGATCCGGATGCAGCCATTGCCGACCTCGCCAAAATTATCAGCAACGATACCGCCATCACTGCCCGTATCGTTCGGGTCTGTAATTCCCCTCTGCTCCGGGGTGCGCGCGAGATCACCAACATCAACATGGCCGTCAGCCGACTGGGCATGGCATATACCGCCAACCTCGCCACAGGTCTTGCCATGGAACAAATGTTCCAGGCGACCTCAGAGATGATTGATAAGCGCATGCGGACGATGTGGCAGAGCAGCACAGAGATTGCCGGTATCGCTCATGTACTGGCGCAGCACTACACTAAACTCAAACCGGACCAGGCGACACTGGCCGGTCTGATTCACCAGATTGGTGCCTTACCGATACTGACCTATATCGAAGAGCACGACATCAATATCAATAACATCATTCTGGACAACCTGATCGACAACCTGCACCCGGTCATCGGCGAAACCATTCTGAAGCGCTGGGATTTCAGTGACGAGTTACTGATCGTCCCCAAGGAACATGTCCACTTCGACCGTCAGGTACCCGCTGCCGATCTCGCCGATGTGGTCATGGTGGCTCGCTTACAGAGTTTGCTTGGCAGTGATCACCCGCATGCCAAGATGGACTGGACGAACGTCACTGCTTTTGAACGTCTGGGACTGGATCCTGAGGTAGATATGAACGAGGCTGAAGATCTAAGCGCCGAAATGGAAGCCGCGATGGCTCTACTCAACGGATAGGCTGGCCTCAGGCTGAGGCTGTCTCTGATCACGGGGCTTCAGAAAGCCCCGTTCATCCAGCCACTCCACCGGTGGCAGGCGCCAGTCGACGGGCTTGATGCCGTTTTGTTCCAGATACTCATTCGCCCGGCTGAAATGCCGGCACCCAAGAAAGCCCCGGTGCGCCGAAAGTGGCGAAGGGTGAACACTTTCCAGTACCAGGTGCCGCTCACGATCGATACTGCGTCCCTTCTTCTGGGCATAACTGCCCCAGAGCAGGAACACCAGATGCTCTGACTGCTCTGAGAGCAGCGCAATCACCTGATCTGTAAATGCTTCCCAACCCTTGCCCTGATGCGCGCCAGCTTTGCCCTGCTCCACAGTCAGCACGGCATTCAGCAACAGCACGCCCTGCTGAGCCCAGTAGCCCAGGCAACCATGGCCGGGTGCGGGTAAACCAAGATCCTGCTGGATTTCCTGGAATATGTTGCGCAGCGAAGGTGGCACGCGGATGCCTGGCGGCACAGAGAAGCTTAAGCCCTGCGCCTGCCCCGGTCCATGGTACGGGTCCTGCCCGATGATCACCACCCGGACTCTGTCCAGATCGGTGGTATTGAGTGCGTTGAAGCAGAGCTCCACAGGGGGATAGATGCAGGCACCTTCGGCGGCCTGCTGCTGCAGAAAGCTCTCCAGTGCCTGCATGTATGGCTTGGCGAACTCTGCCTGCAGGTACGGGAACCAGGCGGATTCCGGCCGCAGGTGTCCGAGCAGCCAGCTGTCACTCATCCGTATCAGATTCCGCAGCAGCACCCCGGTTCAGTGGCCGCATATGGGGGAACAGAATAACGTCACGAATGGAGGGGGAGTCTGAAAGCAGCATAACCAGGCGGTCTATACCAATCCCCTCACCAGCGGTTGGCGGCATACCGTGCTCCAGTGCAACCACATAATCGTCATCAAAGAACATGGCTTCGTCATCACCCGCCTCTTTCTCTGCCACCTGCTTACGGAAACGCTCTGCCTGGTCTTCCGGGTCATTCAGCTCCGAGAATCCGTTCGCAATTTCACGCCCGCCGATGAACATCTCAAAGCGATCGGTCACTGCCGGGTTGCTGTCACTGCGTCTGGCCAGTGGCGATACTTCCGTCGGGTATTCGGTAATGAAGGTCGGCTGAATCAGCCGGTGCTCTACGGTTTCCTCGAAGATTTCAATCTGGATTTTACCCAGACCCCAGCCTTCCTTGCAGTCAATACCCAGGCCTTGCGCGACCTTCCTGGCAGCCTCCACGGTGGAGATATCTTCCAGGGTCAGACTTTCGTTGTAAGCGACAATGCTTTCCACCACGCTCATTCGCCGGAAGGGGCTGCCGAAGTCGTAAGTTACCGTGCCGGTGACTTCGCCCTGACTGTTTCTTTGCTGATTCACGACTTCGGTGGTGCCCAGTACAGTTTGCGCAACTTCTCGCAGCATGGCCTCAGTCAGGTCCATCAAGTCCTCATAGGTGGCATAGGCCTGATAGAACTCCAGCATGGTGAACTCGGGGTTGTGCCGGGTCGACAAGCCTTCATTGCGGAAGTTGCGGTTGATTTCAAAAACCCGTTCAAAACCACCCACGACCAGACGCTTGAGGAAAAGCTCCGGCGCGATACGCAGGTACATTTCGATATCCAGCGCGTTATGAAAGGTCACAAATGGCCGGGCTGTTGCACCACCAGGCAGCGTTTGCAGCATGGGCGTTTCCGCTTCGAGAAACTCACGGTCCGTCAGAAAACGGCGGATACAGTCCACCACCTTGGACCGCATGGCAAAGCGCTGACGAGCCTCTTCACTGGCGATCAGGTCCAGATACCGCTGACGGTATTTCATTTCTGTATCGGCGATTCCCTTGAACTTGTCCGGCAGGGGTCTCAGCGCCTTGACCAACAGACGCGGAGACTCCATATCGACATAGAGATCCCCCTTGTTCGATTTGCACAGCACCCCTTCAGCGGCAACGATGTCACCCAGATCCCACTGCTTGATCGCCGCCAGTTGTTCCGGTTGTAGGGCTTTGCGATTCACATAGAGCTGCAGTCGCCCGCTCATGTCCTGAATCACCAGGAAAGCCCCCCGGTTGAGCATGAGGCGTCCGGCCACTTTTACCCGGACCGGGCTCTGTGCAAGTGCTTCCTTGTCGTGACTGGCATACTGGCTCTGGATTTCTCCGCAATGGTGCTCCCGGTGAAAGTCGTTCGGGAAGGCGTTCCCGGCTTCTCTCAGCTGTGCGAGCTTGGCCCGCCGTTCCGCAATCAAACGGTTTTCGTCCTGGGGTTGTTCGGGTGTCTGGGTCATAAATTTCTTCCTGCTGGACCGTTGTTTACAGCCCTTGCTTCAAACTGGCTTCAATAAATTTGTCTAGATCGCCATCCAGGACGGCCTGACAATTTGAGGTTTCAATACCGGTTCTCAGATCCTTGATACGCGACTGATCCAGTACATAGGAGCGGATCTGGCTGCCCCAGCCAATATCAGACTTGCTGTCTTCAACCTGCTGGGCCTGCGCGTTACGCTTCTGAATTTCCAGCTCATACAGCTTGGCCTTGAGCTGCTTCATCGCCTGGTCTTTGTTCTTGTGCTGCGAGCGGTCATTCTGACACTGCACCACGGTATTGGTTGGCAAGTGTGTAATCCGCACGGCTGACTCGGTCCGGTTTACGTGCTGACCACCCGCGCCTGAAGCGCGATATACATCGATCCGCAGATCTGCCGGGTTGATTTCGATTTCGATATCGTCATCCACTTCAGGAGAAACAAAGACAGAGGCAAAGGAGGTGTGACGGCGATTGCCCGAATCGAAGGGCGACTTCCGAACCAGGCGGTGTACGCCAGTCTCGGTTCGCAGCCAGCCGAAAGCGTATTCGCCCTGATAATAGATGGTCGCACTCTTGATACCGGCAACTTCACCGGGAGAGACTTCGATCAACTCGGTCTTGAAGCCTTTGTCTTCTCCCCAGCGTAAATACATGCGCAGCAGCATGTTGGCCCAATCCTGCGCCTCGGTCCCGCCGGAGCCCGCCTGGATATCCAGGAATGCCGCATTCGGATCCATCTCGCCGGAAAACATGCGCCGGAATTCGAGTTTCTCGACATCGACGGACAATCGGTCCAGATCTTCCACGACAGAATCGACCGACGCCTCATCCTGCTCCTCCACCGCCATGTCCAGCAGCTCGCTGGCATCGTCGAGCCCGCTCAGGGCATCGCGGATGACATCGACAATCACTTCCAGACCGGCCCGCTCACGCCCCAGGGCCTGAGCACGATCCGGGTCCTCCCAGACAGACGGATCTTCCAGCTCCCGGGTAACTTCAATCAGTCGCTCAGCTTTTGTTTCCCAGTCAAAGATACCCCCTGAGCGATTCAACGCGTTCTCTCAGGTCGCTGATACGGAGGACAATAGGATTGACTTCTAACATGTGAATTGGATCCTTGGATTAGCTACCCGCCCGGAACGGCGGATAAACGAAAGAATTAAACCCCCGATTTTAACTGAGTTCGGGCCCCCCTGCCTACCTCCCAATGCCGCAGGCATTGCTTCAGACTGCTTCGAGGTGTTCGATCACCAGTTGCAGGCGCGTGATATCACGGTAGGTATTGGCTGTCAGGCGATAAGCCATGCGTACCGACTTTCCGGTCAGTGGTGCACGCCCACCCTGCCAATTAAATGCGATGGCATCGATGTCGCGCGAGGTTTCGGTATCGACGACCCGGAGTTTCAGGTGCCTGTCCGCGAGCCAGCGCTCCTCTTTTACACGAAAGCGCCCCTCAAAGAGCGGTTCCGGAAAACCCTGCCCCCAGGGCCCGGCCTCAGCCACTTCCCAGGCACTGTGCAATGAGAGCTCCCGGCCTTTCAGCTCCCCATCCGTCAACAGGGTCTGTTTCAACAGAGAGTCATCCAGATGCTGTCGGGCGTATTGCAAAAAAGCGGTTTCGAAATGTGGCAACCGCTCCGGTGCGATACTCAGCCCGGCCGCCATGGCGTGGCCGCCGAACTTCAGTATCAGCCCGGGATTAGCCGTCGAGATGGCTTCGAGTGCATCGCGCAGGTGGAAGCCGGGAATACTCCGGCCACTGCCCTTGAGCAGGCCGTCTCCGGCAGGAGCAAAAGCTATAACCGGACGGTACTGACTTTCCTTGATCCGCGAAGCCACCAATCCGACCACACCCTCATGCCAGTGCTTGTCATACAGGCAGACGGCTGATTGATCCAGGCGGCCTCCGCGGGTCTGCAGACGTGCCACGATCTCCTCGGCCCGTTGCCGCATGTCAGCTTCTACCTCACGCCGCGTGCGATTGAGCTGATCCAGCTCGGCAGCCAGGTCAGCGGCCTCTTCCTCACTGTCCGTCAGCAGGCAGTGAATGCCTTTGGAAATGTCCTCAAGGCGACCGGCCGCGTTCAGCCGGGGCCCGATCGCAAAACCCAGATCGAGGCTGGTTATGCTTTCAAGCTGACGCCCGGATACGGAAACCAGCGCCTTGATACCCGGGCGACAACGGCCGGCACGTATCCTCCGCAAACCCTGTGCAACGAGGATCCGGTTGTTCAGTTCCAGCGGGACCACATCCGCTACAGTTCCCAGTGCCACCACATCCAGCCAGTCGGACAGACGCGGCGGGGTCAGCCCCTGCCTTTCAAACCAGCCACGCTGCAGCAATACCTTGCGCAGGGCAGCGAGGACATAAAACACCACCCCAACACCGCAGGTCGACTTCCAGGGAAAATCACAACCCGGCTGATTCGGGTTGACGATGGCCGCTGCCTCAGGCAGGGATTCACCTGCCAGATGGTGGTCGGTCACAATCACGGGAATATGACGCGAGTTCGCCAGAGCGACCCCGTCCAGGCTGGAAATTCCGTTATCCACGGTCAGAATCAGGTCAGGTTCGAGTGCCATGCAGGACTCCAGCACCTCAGGAGAAAGACCGTAGCCCTCACTGAAGCGGTCCGGCACATAGAAACCGGCCCTTGCGCCCATCGCCCTGAAGGCCAGCATGCAAAGCGCCGTGCTGGTCGCACCATCGGCATCATAATCGCCAACAACGACAATGTTCTTGCCCGACTCAATGGCCTGTCCAAGCAACCCGGCTGCCTTGTCGCAATCCTTCAGGGTGGCCGGGCTTTCCAGCCGGGACAGGTCGTAATCCACCCGCCCGCTTTCTACCCCCCTGGCACGATACAGCCGCTCCAGCAGGCTGATACCCTGTATTGACGGGTCACGATAGCAATCACGTAACGCCAGACGAATCATGCAATCAGAAACTCCAGCCGTTTACCGGCCGGACAGCGTTTTCTGCAGGTAAGCCTGTACTGATGCAAGGTCATTCTCGATCACGTCGTAGCGTTCCTCACGCTCATAGAGGTCGGCCAGGTGTCTGGGCAGACCCACTTTCTGGCTGATGCCGGCTTTCTCAATGGCTTCCGGGAACTTCGCAGCATGAGCCGTGGCCAGAGTCACCATCGGTGTCTGGCGATCTCGCCAGCACTCACGGGCCGCCTTGATTCCGATGGCGGTATGTGGATCCATGATTTCACCGGTCTGCTCATAAAGCGCCGTGATGGTTTTCAGAGTCTCCGCCTCATTGACCGCCGCTGAGTCGAAGAGCGCACGGGCAAACTGCCAGCGATGCTCATCAATCGAAACATCTTCCGTGGACATTTTGTCCATCAGATCAGCCACCCGTGCACCATCGCGTCCGTGAAGGTCGAACAACAGACGCTCAAAGTTGCTGGAAACCACGATATCCATGCTTGGAGAAAGGGTGTGCTGCAGCGGTTCCAAGTGGTAGAGGTTACCGCTCATGAAGCGATGCAGAATATCATTCTGATTGGTCGCAATCACCAGCTGCGAGACCGGCAGGCCCATGTTTCTGGCCAGGTAGCCCGCCAGGATATCACCGAAATTCCCGGTCGGCACGGAGTACGCTATGCTGCGACCCGGCGCACCCAGGGCGACGGCAGAATAGAAGTAGTAAACAATCTGCGCCATGATCCGGCACCAGTTGATGGAGTTCACCGCCACCAGAGGAGTACCACCCAGGAAAGACTGGTCACCGAAACTCGCCTTCACCATCTTCTGACAGTCGTCGAAATTGCCTTTGACAGCCAGATTATGCACGTTTTCGGTGCAGATCGTCGTCATCTGGCGGCGCTGAACCTCGGATACCCGGTTGAGGGGGTGCAGTATAAACACATCCACAAACTCTGAATGGCGGCAGCCCTCAATGGCCGCTGAACCCGTATCGCCTGAGGTCGCCCCGAGAATAGCGACTTTGCGCCCCTGCTTCTTGAGGAAATGGTCTACCA
>JAUIAZ010000461.1 GCA_030427465.1 Gammaproteobacteria bacterium
CCCGGAGCGGCCTGCCCGGCCGGTACGCCCGATCCGGTGAATGTAGGCTTCGGTATCGTAGGGAATGTCGTAGTTGATAACGTGACTGATACGCTCAACATCCAGCCCACGTCCGACGACGTCTGTGGCTATCAGGATGTCGAGGCTGCCGCCGCGCAGGCGCTCCACGATCTTCTCGCGGTGAGCCTGGGCCATTTCCCCGCTGATGGCTTCTGCCGCAAAGCCGCGGGCAGCCAGTTTTTCGGCGAGTTCACTGGTGGCCAGTCGGGTACGCACGAATACGATCACCCCGTCGGTGGTTTCGGTTTCCAGCAAACGGGTCAGCGCATCGAGTTTGTTCAGGCCACTCACATGCCAGCAGCGCTGACGGATGTTTGGGGCTGTCCGGGTTTTGCTTTCGATCTTGACGCGAACCGGATTCTTCAGGCAATTCTCGGCAACCTGGCGAATCTCATTCGGCAGCGTAGCGCTGAACAGGGCGATCTGGGTTTCTTCCGGAACCTGATCCAGGATCCACTCGACGTCCTCCTGAAAGCCCATACGCAGCATTTCGTCGGCTTCGTCCAGTACCAGAGTGCGCAGGTTATCGAGCACCAGCGTGCCGCGACGCATATGATCCATCAGGCGGCCGGGTGTGCCGACCACGACATGACAGCCACGTTTCAGCGGCTTCAGCTGCAAACCGTAGGATTGCCCCCCGTAAACCGGCAGTACATGGAAGCCGGGCATTTTTCGCGCGTAAGTCTGATAGGCTTCGGCTACCTGTATGGCCAACTCCCGAGTCGGTGTAAGAACCAGAACCTGAGGTACTTTGTTTTCCGGGTCGATCCCGGCCAGGCTTGGCAGGGCGAACGCGGCCGTCTTACCGGTACCGGTCTGGGCCTGTCCCAGCACGTCCCGCCCTTCAAGCAATGCCGGAATGGCCGCCGCCTGTATGGGAGACGGGCTTTCATAGCCGATATCGGCCAGGGTGTCGACCAGACTCTGGGGGAGTCCGAGGTCGCTGAAGAGGGGTGTATCTGATGACATGCGATTTCCTGCAACTGTTGGCTACCGCAGCACCTGCGGATTGTCGCCGAGTGTCAGGGAAAGCCGGAATTTAACGGGCACGAATTATAGATGAATTTGTGATCGAATGCGCGTTTTTCTTTGATATTAACGATATCTACCCAGGTGCTCTAAGGCCGGGGGAGCCGGTCAGTTCCTGTAGTGCGTTCGCAAGACAGTCGGTGAATGTGGAGACCCGTAAAGGCTGGCTGCGACGGGAGTCAATCAGAGCGCCCAGGCGACGCTCCAGCCCGGGGTCGCCTCCCACGCTCAGAATCTTCAGACTCTGATCACACAGGGATAACGGCAACACGCTCCAGCCCAGGCCTACTGACACCATCATTCGCAGGGTCTCCAGAAAATTGGTGGGTATGGCAGGTCTCAAACTGAGTTGCTGCTGGCGGAATATGCGATTCACCGCCTGGAAGGTGGCCGTATGCTCTTCCGGTAGCAGAGCGGGATAATGGGCGAGGTCTTCCAGCGTTACCCGGGCTTGCTCAGCGAGTGTATGCCCGGGGCTTACCACAAAACGCAGCGGATCCTGCCAGCCGAAGGGCGAAGTCAGTGGCGTTCTGACGGAGTTGGCGAGAGTGACCAGGGCCAGGTCCGCTTCCCCGCGTGTGAGCAGGCCGGGAGCGGCTTCCGACTCGATGAACTGCAGACTGAGCTGAACCGCCGGGTGCTGCCTCTGGTAGGTCTGTATGACCTTGGGCAGATAATGCAGGCCGATGTGGTGACTGCAGGCGAGCTGCAGGGTGCCAACGGCCTGTTCTCCGAGATTCTGTATTTCGGTCACCGTGTCTTCCAGTGATTGCAGAATGCGGTGAGCGCTTTTTTTCAGGGTTTCGCCAGCCTCAGTCAATTGCATCGGGCGTTGTTGACGGTTGAATAAAACCGCGTCGAGGCGTTCCTCCAGCGCAGCCAAGCGCTTGGACACGGCGGGCTGGGTGATGAACAGTGCCTCCGCCGCAGAGGACAGACTGCCATTGTCGGCGATGGCCAAGAAGGTGCGCAGGTCCTGGCTGTCCAGTTCATGGCTCATACAGTATGCCTCCAAGTGATTCTCTGTATGAATATTATGAATTGGAATTATGTCATGGCAAGGCGTATTCTGCGCTCATATGCTGGAACAGCTCTTAGAGAGGAGGAAACCGATGTCTGGCCAAACCCTGTATGACAAGCTCTGGGACGCGCACCTGGTGCTTCAGCGCGAAGATGGCAGTGCGCTTATCTACATCGATCGGCAGTTGCTGCACGAAGTAACCAGCCCTCAGGCTTTTGAAGGGCTGCGCCTGGCTGGTCGCAAGCCCTGGCGTGTGGACGCGAATCTGGCAACGCCGGATCACAACGTACCTACCACCGAGCGCCAGAGCGGTGTGAGCGGGATAGCTGATCCGGTCAGCCGGATTCAGGTGCAGACGCTGGACGATAACTGTGAGGAGTTCGGGATCACCGAATTCAAGATGCTGGATGACCGTCAGGGCATCGTGCATGTTATCGGACCCGAGCAGGGCGCCACCTTGCCGGGTATGACG
>JAUIAZ010000462.1 GCA_030427465.1 Gammaproteobacteria bacterium
TCATCGGCAGAAGCGATCAGGCTCTTGGGAATCTCGCGGGCCTTGGGTTCGAGCCCGGCCACACCGACACTGATGGTGATGGACAGTGTCTGCCCCTCCCACTGGAAAGGCGTTTTTTCCACCGCCCGCCGGATTCTTTCTGCCACGATGCCGCCGCCTTCCAGCTCGGTGTGGCAAAGCAGCAGCGCAAACTCCTCCCCTCCATAGCGCGCCACGAAGTCACCGGCCCGCTTTACGGCATCCTTCAGCAACACAGCGAGGTGCTTCAGGCAGGCGTCTCCGCAGAGGTGACCATAGTCATCGTTAAAGCGCTTGAAGTGATCCACGTCGATCAGCAGCAGGCAGATATGTGAGGGCTCACGAGATCCTTTGGACCACTCCGCATCCAGTGTTTCATCAAAGAAGCGCCGGTTGTGAATGCCGGTCAGGCCATCCAGTGAGGACATTTCCCGCAGCTGCCGATTGGCGGCCTCCAGTTCCTGGGTGCGCTCTTGCACTTTCAGTTCCAGTTGCTCATTGGCTTCTTTCTGCAGCGAGACCATACGCTCATTGGCTTCCCGGCTCTGACGCTCAGCCTGAAGGGCTCTTTGCTGTGCCTGAAAGCGTTCCTGCCGTTCCAGGTTGATGCGGTAAGCGAGTGCGAAAGACAGCAGAATCACTTCAAGCGCAGCACCGATCTGTGGCGCATATTCGAAAAAAATGGTTCTGGGGAAGATACCCATCTTGTTGAAGGCCAGCAGGAAATGACCCAGCAAAAGAATGGTCCAGGCGAGTGTATAGAAGCGCGCCAGAATATCCCCTTTGATGGACAGGTAAATGCCGATGATCCATACGACCGGTGCACCCACAGTGATGGCCAATACCGATAGCCTGATGGCGGTTCCATATTCCACAAACCAGGACAGCAGAAAAATCGCGGCACCCGTTAGACCGAAGCCCTGGACAAACCAGCGGATGAAGCGCCCCCGCTCCTGCAGCGAGAGAAAACTGTAGGTGAACAGGCAAACGAAAAGTATGTTCAGGGAAATGGCACTGACCAGCGCGTGGTTATTGAACCAGGGTTCCTCTGGCCACAAATACAGGGCTGTCATCCCGTGCAGAGACAGTTGTACCAAGGCAATGGTCACGACGTTGAGGATGTACCAGAGATAACTGGCCAGACGTACAAACAGCCAGATCAGGAGGTTGTAAAGGGCTATGGCCAGCATGATGCCAGCGAAAATGAACTGCACGGCTTGCGCCAGTTGGTCCTGTTCAAAGAAGGTCTTCTCATCCCAGAAAGTGAGTGGCAGCTGTACCGCGCCTTCGGTCTGCACCCTCAGGAAAACGGTCAGGGTTTCACCCGCATCAGCCTCAACCGGGAACAGGTAGTTACGGTGTTCAATCGCACGACTCGACACCGGTCGCAGGTCCCCTGTTCTGAAATCCACGTGCGTGCCTTTGTCCCCGCGTATGTGAACATCGACCTGATCCAGAATGGGATAGGCGACCTCAAGAAGGCCGCTTTGGGGCACTTCAGACGGGTTGGCCAGCCGCAGTACAAACCAGAACGGGGAGGTACTGAAACCGAGGTTCGGAGTCTCAGATTCATTGCGTGTCCACGCCAGGTCGGCGGGTAGTGACAGACCGTTGACGACCAGATTCTCCGCGGTCAGTGTTTGCTGCCGGTCTTCCACCCAGAAGACCTGCTTGCCCAACGGAACCCGTGGCGTGTTGGCCGTTTCAGCCAGATTTATGGTGGCATTCCGGAGACCCGGCAGCGCCGAAGCGCTAACTCCCGGACCTGAAGCCGAAGCCTGCTCTGCCGGATCCGAGGCCAGTGCCCAGCCGGAAAAGAGCCATATAATCAGAATAAAAAGCATTCTCGGGTGCATGCTTCTAAAGATAGCTGTCGAACAGTTTTTATCCACCCCTGGGCGGTGCGATTTACTCTGCATAAATCCCCCAGTACCCTGTTGGCCCATGAGCGATACTCTTCCGATCGAAACGGCTTTGCCCGCCATTCATGAAGCCCTCAAGGACCGGGGCTGTGCCGTCCTGCAGGCGCCGCCCGGCGCTGGTAAAACCACACGCCTGCCCTTGTCGCTGCTGGAACAAGCCTGGCTTGAGGGACAGCGTATCCTGCTGATTGAACCACGGCGTCTCGTAGTCACCAGTGTGGCGGCTTATCTTGCCCGGCAGTTGAACGAAGCGGTCGGAGCCAGGGTCGGCTATCGGATCCGGTTTGAAACGCAGATTTCGCAACAAACCCAGCTCGAAGTACTGACCACCGGACTGTACCTGCGCCGCTTGCAGCAGGATCCTTCTCTCGAAGGCGTCGGACTGGTTATCTTTGATGAGTTTCACGAACGCAGCCTGGAGCTGGATCTTGCGCTGGCACTGACGCTGAATGCGCGGGAACTGCTGTGTGAAAACCTGCGTCTGCTGGTCATGTCAGCGACACTGGAGGCGGCACCGGTCAGTAACTTGTTGGCGGATGATCAGGGTGATGCACCTCTGATCACCGTAGAGGGGCAGAGTTTTCCCGTCGAAGTGACGCATTATCCGCGGGTGCCTCGCCATCAGCTGGCGTATGGACTGT
>JAUIAZ010000463.1 GCA_030427465.1 Gammaproteobacteria bacterium
CTTCCGCTGAATGGGCCGGTTGGTCGGAATAACAATAACATCCAGCCCGTAAATGCTGCGAAACTCAAAGGCTTCGGTATCTGCCGTACCGGTCATACCCGCGAGTTTCGAATACAGCCGGAAGTAATTCTGGAAAGTGGTGGACGCCAGGGTCTGGCTTTCTGCCTGGATCTTGACGTTTTCCTTGGCCTCGATGGCCTGATGCAGGCCTTCGCCCCAGCGGCGACCGGGCATGGTTCGTCCGGTGTGCTCATCCACAATAACGACCTGCCCGTTCTGGACGATGTAGTCGACGTCCTTATGGTACAGATGGTGAGCACGCAACGCTGAGTTGATGTGGTGAAGCAGGGACAGATTGGTTGCAGCGTACAGGGAATCTCCTTCTTCCAGCAGGCCGTTCTGGGTCAGCAAGGCCTCGATCTTGGCGTGGCCCTGCTCAGTGAGTTCGATGTTCTTCGACTTCTCGTCGAGGTAAAAGTCGCCATCAGGTATGGCATCCTTATGTTCTGGCGCTTCGCCCTTGTCCATGGACGGAACCAGCTTGTTGATCTTTTTGTAGAGTTCGGAGCTATCCTGTACCGCTCCGCTGATGATCAGCGGGGTCCTTGCTTCGTCGATAAGAATGGAGTCAACTTCGTCGACGATGGCGAAGTGATGACCACGCTGCACCTTGTCAGCCAGACTGAAAGCCATGTTATCGCGCAGATAGTCGAACCCGAACTCATTGTTGGTGCCGTAGGTGATATCGGCCGCATAGGCTTTGCGTTTGGTTTCAGGATCCTGACCGGCCATGACCACACCCACTTCCAGACCGAGGAAGCGATAGATGGGAGCCATCCAGTCGGCGTCCCGCTTGGCCAGATAGTCGTTCACGGTGACCACATGGACACCTTTCTCCGGCAGGGCATTCAGGTAGACTGGCAGTGTGGCCACCAGGGTTTTACCTTCACCTGTACGCATTTCTGCGATGTTACCCTGGTGCAGCGCCATGCCGCCGATCATCTGTACATCAAAGTGGCGCATACCCAGCGTTCTTCTGGATGCTTCCCGCACCGCCGCAAAGGCTTCCGGCAGCAACTGATCGATGGTTTCACCCGCCGCCAGGCGCTGGCGGAATTCTACGGTTTTATTGCGCAGGCCCTCATCTGAAAGCGCCTTGAAGTCCTCTTCCAGCGCATTGATGCGCTTGACCATCTTCGACATGCGCTTGATTTCACGAGCGTTCTTGCTTCCAAAAAGCTTCCTGGCAACGGATCCAAACATAACTTATTCAACAACCTGTAATCAGTGATGCGTTTGCAGACAAACGCCATTGAAGGGCAGCATTCTACCCCTATAGTCGCAGGCATAAAAGTCGAAAGCAGAGCATCGAGCGATGCTCTGGGCGGATAATGTGACAGGGGAGGAACTTTAGCGGGCCCGGGCGACAAACTTTTCCGGATTCGTTGGACGGCCGTTCTTCAGGACTTCAAAGTGAACGTGTGGACCAGTGGATCGGCCAGTGCTGCCCATTTTGGCAATCACCTGCCCCTTTTCGACCACCGTGCCTACACCAACCAGTAACTCCTTGCAGTGCGCGTAGCGCGTGACCAGCCCGGAGCCATGGGAAATTTCAACCAGCTTTCCATAGCCAAAACGATCTCCAGCAAATGTGACCACTCCGCCAGCCACAGAAATAATGTCACTGTTTTCCTTACCGGCGAAGTCAACGCCGGCATGCCAGGCGCGCTTACCCGTAAAGGGGTCTGAACGATAACCATACTTGGAGGAGAGCCAGCCCGAGCGGATCGGACGCCCGGCGACTTCCTGTTCTTTCTGGATCTGCTGATCCACAAAGATGTTGTCGAGAATCTGAAGTTGCTGCTCGCGGGATTCCGCCTGGCGCTCCAGTGACTCCAGCACGCTGGTCAGCTCCAGTACGGAGAACGACTGTCCGACGCCGGTATCTTCCGGCCCACCGACTGGCGGCACGGATTCAAAATCAAACTCGGCACTGTCAATGCCGGCCACATCGGTGACCCGCTGGCCGATGGCATCCAGCCTGAGCAGGCGCGCCTGCAGCTGACCGATACGCAGGGTCAAGGCATCGACCTGACGCTGACTGTCTGCCTTGAAAGAGTCAATCTCCGCCCGTTGCTCAGCCAGTGAGCTCTGCCAGACACCAATGACGGTGGACGGCAGCGCCTCTTCCGGTGCAACTGTGGCAGACTTTGCCCCAAACTGATAAGCAGTCACCAGGGCGACACCCGCCAACGCGAGTCCGGTCGCTGCCAGAAGGATGCCCTGAAGGCCGTTCACTGCGAGACGTCGAGCCTTACCCGACCGTCTTCTTACCAAAATAATATTCATGCGCTAGATATTGAGTAGTATCCGTTGCGAATAAGTAGAAGCACTTATAACACTTGGCATTATAAACCAATTTTTCAGGCAACGCCTGGAACCAATGAGCATTTTTGTAACATGCCGTTGGCATCCTGTTGATCTGAACCACAGGATCCCGCTATTTTGTGACGATGCAGTTACAGAAACTACTCAACAAAGCGCGTTCTCGCGCCACA
>JAUIAZ010000073.1 GCA_030427465.1 Gammaproteobacteria bacterium
AGTTCCTTACGCAATTGCTTGTCAGATGCGGCCTCGGAGGCCACATTCATGAGGCTGGCCACGGTACCACCGGAGAACTCTCCACGCGCCGCTTTGACACGCATCTTCACCTGCTGACAGGGTGCCCCAAACTTTTCACGGGCTGCGCTTTGAATAAACCAGGTGCCCAGATCAGAAGGAATGGAGTCAAAGCCACAGCAGTGCACAATGCGGGCGCCAGTTCTCTTCGCTTCGCGCTCGTAACGGTGAATCATACGGCGGATCCATTGAACTTCCCCGGTCAGATCACAGTAGTCGGTGCCGGTCGCCACGCAGGCCTTGATCAGGGGCTCTCCAAATAGGGCATAGGGCCCAACCGTGGATACCACCACTTTGGCCTGTTCACACAGGCCCAGCATGGCGGCATTGTCCGCTGCGTCAGCGACAATTACGGGCACTTTCGCCGCATTCTGGCCTACACTTTTCTTGACCTGCTCAAGCTTTTCCGCATTTCTGCCGGCAATGGCCCACTTGAAACGCTCACCGGAAGCGGCCGTATTTGCCAGATAGGCTGTCAGTATCTGTCCGACAAAACTGGTGGCCCCGAAAAGCACCAGATCATATTTTTTCTTGGCCATAAGCCTCTCCTTTCCAATTCGAACGCCTGTTACGAACAGGCCTGTATTTTTGGTCACTATGGACGCTCTGATTCCCACTCAAAGCGTCTGATTAACTGTCCTTCCCGCTCAATTTTTTCGACAAACATCTCAAGGGGCCTGACCCACCACTGGGCATTTTCCGGAGAACAGGGGCGATACAATACCAGCCACTCTTCTGTCTCACTGTGGCGTACCAGCCCGCTGACTTCATACAAGCCGCCCTTGAAATGGCGGTATATACCCGGTTCGATGCTCATGAAAGGTTTCCCGGTTCCTGTTCCAGGCAAATGCCGAAGCGATGTTTAACGGCTGCACGGATCTGACCCGCCACATGCAGAACCTCAGAGCCAGGGGCTTTTCCGGGATTGACCAGAACCAGCGCCTGCCGGTCATGAGTGCCGACACCGGTAGGGCTCAGCTGCCCTTTCCAGCCAACGGCTTCAATCAGCCAGCCGGCCGCCAGTTTCCATTGCCCGTTTTGCAACGGAAAGGCCACCAGGCCCGGGTCTTGCTCCAGAAGTCGCTGGTAAGTTTCATCGTGTACCAGTGGGTTCTTGAAAAAGCTACCCGCGTTGGGCACCTTGGCAGGATCAGGTAATTTCTTCAAGCGCAGATCCCTGACAATTTTTGCCACCTCCAGGGGATGCTTTACTGCACCCGCCTTTTCCCAGCGCTCCCTGAGGTCTGCGTATTCCAGCCGCAGATCCGCCTGTTCTTCAAGCTGCACACGGATTCGGGTGATGACAAAATGCCGCCCCCCATCTTCCTTGAACAGGCTATGCCGGTAGGCCAGTTTAAGTTTGTCCGCCGTCAGAAACTTTACCTGCATGGTCCGCACATCCAGCACCCGAACAGACTGAAGAATATCCCCCAGTTCAGCACCATAGGCTCCGATATTCTGTATCGGAGCAGCACCGGCCGTGCCGGGAATCAGGACCAGATTTTCCAGGCCATACAGCCCTTGCGCGGCGGTGGACCAGGCCAGCTCCGGCCAGGACTCGCCGCCTCCGACATCCAGCAGCACGCGACCTTCCGCGGCCGGTTCTCGCGAAACACCCGCGATTTTCATCTGCAGCGTCAGTCCCGGGAGATAGTCCACAGGCACCACATTACTTCCGCCTCCGATCAGGCGCCAGGGCAAGCCGGCTCTCCGTGCTGAATCCAGGGCCTCTGCCAGTTGTGCCTCGGAAGTGACTTCCATGAAATACTCGGCCGTGCAGGGGCAACCCAGAGTGAATCTGGCGGCCAGTTCAACCTGTTGCTGAGCCCCGGAGATCAAGATGCGGTCACCACTCTGTTATTCTGAACGTGCTCTGGAGCGCTTCTGTATGTCATGAAGCAGGCCTCGGGAAGCATCCTCAATTAGGTCGAGAACCTCCTCAAAACCTTCGTCTCCCCCGTAGTAGGGGTCGGGCACTTCAAGCGCGTCGAAAGCGGAGGCAAATTCCAGAAACAGGCGGGGCTCCGTTCCGCGCTCGTCAGCCCGGAAGCTTTTCAGATTGGAGAGATTGCTGCGGTCCATGGCCAGCACATAATCAAAGCGCTGGAAGTCCCGGGCATCCACCTGACGGGCACGCAGGCTGGCGAGATCGTATCCACGCAAGGCCGCTTTCTGTATCGCACGCCTGTCCGGCCCGGACCCGACGTGCCAGTCGCCGGTACCGGCCGAATCGACCTGGATGAAATCACTCAGGCCCGCGTCTTCCACCTGTTTCCGAAATACCGCTTCAGCGGTGGGCGAACGGCAGATATTGCCCAGGCAGACAAACAGCACCCGAGTCATTTCAGGCACCTTTGGCATCCCGGGAAATAATCTGGCGCACACGTTCCAGATCTTCCGGCGTATCCACGCCGGCCGGCGGCGTGGTTTCGGCCACATCCACATGAATGCGGACGTCATGCCAGAGCGCCCGCAATTGTTCCAGGGCTTCATCCTGCTCCAGATCGCAGGCTGACCAGGTGGTGAAATCGCGCAGCAGCCCCGCTCGATAGGCATAAATACCAATGTGGCGGTGACCCAGCGGTTTCTCCGACAGGGTTTCCGGGTACGGCTCTGTCAGTGGATACTCGGATCGGTTCCAGGGAATGGGGGCCCTGGAAAAGTAATGCCCCATGCCGGTGTCCGAAAAAACCACTTTAACCACGTTGGGGTTAAAAAAGTCACTATAACGATGGATCGGTTCACACAAGGTAGCCATACCCGCCTGAGGGCAGGTAGCCAGGTTGCGCGCCACCTGATCAATGACCTCCGGTGGAATCAGGGGTTCGTCTCCCTGCACATTCACAATAATGTCGTCGTCATCCAGGCGCAGCTGATTCACGCATTCCGCCAGCCGATCGGTTCCCGAAGGATGATCCGCTGAGGTCATCAGTACTTCCCCACCGGCTTGCCGGACCGCCTTTTCAATGTCGCTGTGATCGGTGGCCACGATTACCTTGCGGGCACTGCTCTGACTGGCCTGTTCCATGACACGTTGCACCATTGGCTTTCCACCGATATCAGCCAGTGCTTTTCCGGGCAGGCGGGTAGAATTCAGCCGGGCGGGAATGATGACCACAAATTCAGTCATGCTTCAGACGCTCATCAGTGCTCAGTGTCCGGGCTTCGCTTTCCAGCATGACCGGTATGCCGTCCCGGATCGGAAAAGCCAGTCCATCCGCCCGGCAGATAAGTTCCTGGGCATCCCGGTCGTAGGTCAGCGGGCCTTTGCATACCGGGCAAGCCAGTATGGCCAGCAGTTTTTTATCCATTCTCAAGTTCCTTGTGCGTCAATGCCGAGATGATATCAGCCTGCAGGGAAGGCTCCAAGCAGGCACTCACTTCGAGATACCAGGCATCATTGAGGCCAAGCCGCCGGCATTTGACTGCATCCTTCTCGGTCATCAGGACGGGCCGACCAACAGGGCCGGAAAAATCACTGGCCATGAAGCGGTAGTGGTCCGGAAACACAAACGGTTCATACTCAATACCAATCTGATCCAGTGTCGTGAAAAAACGCCGGGGGTTACCCAGTCCGGCCACAGCATACACCCGTTGGTTCCAGGTGCCTGAAGGCATTCGCTGTTTACCATCGAGGGAAACGATATCGCCTGCCACCACGTCAAAACAGTGCGTTGATTCAGGCACCCGGGCTGCTCCTGCGCGGCCATTTACAATCACCAGGTCAACGGACGCCAGTCGGCTGAGGGGTTCTCGAAGGGGCCCTGCCGGCAGACAGTGACGGTTGCCGAAACCACGGCTACCGTCTACCAGCACCAATTCACGGTGACGGGGCAAGTCATAGTGTTGCAGACCGTCATCACTCAGAACGAGATCCGGCTGATATCTTTCAATCACCGCGTCCAGAGCCCGCTTTCGCTGGGGATCGACCATGACCGGACAGCCACTGCGCTGCCAGATCAGAAGTGGCTCATCCCCCGTGCAGGCGGCATCCGGTTTATCTTCAACGCTCAGGGGGTAGCTATCACTCTTGCCACCATAGCCACGACTGATCACTGCCACCTTGCGGCCACTGGCCTTCGCCAGTTCAATCAGTGCGAGCACCATGGGTGTTTTTCCGGTTCCGCCGACGCTCAGGTTACCGATGATCCAGACTTCAGCACCCTTATAGGGCCTTTGGAGCTTCTGACGTTGCTGATAGCGGTGCCTGACCACTGCCAGATACAGTTTTTCGAGTGGCAGCCAGAGTGGTAACCAGGGCGACTTTCCGTACCAGAGTCTCTCAATCCAGGGTGGCATCGCCACCTTCTTCCGGAGTATCTGAGGGTGCTTGCCTTTGTTCAGTCTGCTCAAGCCGCTGATGATGGTGAAGCGCCGCATAGGCGCCCTGCTTTTGTAACAGGTCTTCGTGTGTACCCTTCTCCACTATCCGGCCCTGCTCCATGACCACGATCATGTCGGCGTTCTCGATGGTCGACAGCCGGTGGGCAATGACCAGTGTGGTCCGGCCCTGCATGATCTTGTCGAGTTCTTTCTGAATCTGCTTCTCAGCCAGCGTATCCAGTGCTGAAGTCGCCTCGTCCAGAATCAGGATGGGCGCGTCTTTCAGTAGCGCCCGTGCAATTGCGATGCGCTGACGCTGTCCACCGCTGAGCATCACCCCGTTGTCGCCCAGACGCGTGCCGTATTGATCCGGCAGGCGATCGATGAACTCATCCGCGTTGGCAGCAACGGCTGCTGCCTTCATGTCTTTTTCACCCCGCTGCGTCAGGGTGCCATAGGCTATGTTATGACGTACATCGTCATCAAATAGCGTCACATTCTGATTCACCAGCGATATCTGCTCCCTCAGATTCCGGATGGACCACTCCCTGACACTGATGCCGTCTATCAGCAGATCCCCTTCCTGCAACTCGTAAAAACGAGGCACCAGATTCACCAGAGTACTCTTTCCACTCCCACTGCGCCCTACAAACGCCACTGTCTGACCAGGCTCAATGGTCAGGCTCACCTGATCCAGAACCGGAGACTGGCTACTGGGATAACGGAAGGAAATGTCACGGAATTCAATACGGCCCGGCGTGCGTTCAATGCGGTGCTGACCATGGTCCGGTTCCGGTTCGACGGCGAGCAATTCGAATATGTCGGTTGAGGCCGTGATCCCCCTCTGCAGGGTTGAATTGATACTGGTCAGTTTACGGGCCGGCTTGGCGCAGGTTGTGGCGGCGGTGATAAAGGCAATGAATTCACCGGTGGTCATGCCTTCCATGACCTCTGGAGAGAGCGCCAGCCAGATAAGTGTCGCAATTCCCAGCGAAATGATGATCTGTATGATCGGTGTGCTGACCCCCTGGGTAAAATCCAGCTTGAGCTGCTGCCGCACATTCCGCTCGCTGGCTTTCCTGAAGCGTTCTGACTCGTAGTTCTCCCCTCCGAAGATCCGCACAACGCGATAGCCGTTCAGGGTTTCCATGGCCACCTGCGTCACTTCCCCCATCGTGGTCTGCAGTCCTTTACTCAGCCTTCTGAGACGTTTGGTGGCATAGCTGACCAGCAAGCCGATCACCGGCCCCAATGACAGGAATATGAGTGTCAGCTTCCAGTTTTCGTACAGCATGTAGCCGAGCAGGCCAATGATCGTCAGCCCCTCCCGCAACAGCACCGTAATGGCATTGGTAGCGGCACCGGTTACCATCTGCACGTTGTAGGTCAACCGGGACAGCAGAGCACCACTGGTGTTCTGGTCAAAAAAAACATTCGGCAGACGTAGCATGTGGTCGAAAATCTGGGTACGCATCCGGTGCACAATCGAACGCGCAACGCGGGACATGAAGTATTCGCTCAGAAAGGTCCCGAACCCACGCACTGTGAAAATCACCACGATCAGCAGAGGCACCAACAGGCGGAATTCCGGCGTGGGATTTTCAATGGCTTCCACCACGTACTTCATGGCAGGGGCCATCGCCGCACTGGAAACCGCATAGATGATGTTGCCGAGGATAGCGAGCAGGAAAAAGCCGATGACGGCCCGCACGTAAGTCAACAGACGCCGGTAAACCAGCCATGCAGACTGCTCTTCCCGATCAAAGGGGATATAGGTATCCCCTTCTACTGGCTCCCTGTCTGCCATGCGCTACTCTTCACCCGCCTGACGAGTTGTGATACTGAGCTTGGTGAAGCCCAGCTGCCCCGCGGCGTCCATCGCCCGCACAACGAACTCGTGCGGAGTGCGGGCATCCGCCGTGATAATGAACGGCATGTCACGCTGACCCTTACTGAGCTTTTCCAGCGCCCGCTTGAGGGTACTCAGCTGACTGTTGATCAGTACACGGTCATTCACGGCGTAACGGCCATCAGCACCGATCACGATTTCCAGCTTTTCCATCGGAGACTCTGCCTGGATACCATCCGCTTCCGGCAAGTCCACCTGCAACTCAGTTTCCCGGGTGAAGGTGGTGGATACCATAAAGAAGATCAGCAACAGAAAGACCACATCAATCAGCGGGGTCAGGTTGACCGGCAGCTCTTCACGCGATTGTCGCTTGAATTTCACTTGCTGCGCGCCTCGGACAGTTCAACCTCACGATCACCGTGCACCACTTCGACCAGCTTCAGAGCCTGCTGTTCCATTTCGATCACGATGTCGTCAACGCGACGCTGGAAGAAACGGTGCGCCACCAGAGCCGGAATGGCGACGGTCAGGCCGGTAGCTGTGGTGATCAGTGCTTTGGAGATGCCGCCGGCCAGCGCCTGGCTATTACCTGCACCCGCCACCTGAATCTCGGCAAATACCTCAATCATCCCGATGACGGTACCCAGTAGACCGAGCAAGGGCGTTACCGCCGCTATGGTACCCAGGCCAGAGAGAAAGCGCTCCAAGTCATGGACCACCTGACTGGCTTCCTCTTCAATGCTCTCTTTCATGATTTCACGCCCATGACGGGCATTCATCAGACCGGCCACAAGAATGCGTCCCAGGGGGCTGTCCTGTCTCAACTCGCGCAAACGGCTGTTGGTCAGCTCCTTTTTCTTGAGCCGGCCCAAAAGTTCGGTGGCAGTCGACTGCGGCGCTATCTGCGAGGGTCTCAGGGTCCAGAGTCTTTCAAATATAATGGCCAGCGCCACGACGGAACACAAAAGGATGGGGACCATGATCAGCCCACCCGCCATTACCAACTCGTACACCCGGGAACCTCCACACGTTAAGTTTTTGCATACTCTAGACCCAAAGCCTAGGAATCTCAATCATCTGGCGCAGTCCGCAGAGGCTGACCAGGCCCCCAGGAAACCCTGACCGAGCCATGCCGGGCCGTGTCCCACTGTTGCACCCCTCTGCGCGCCAGCCAGGTCACGACCTCATCATGCGGATGTCCAAAACGGTTCAGGAATCCGGCAGACACAATCGTCTGCGCGGGAGCCACCGCATGCAGGAAGGCCGGCAGAAAACTGCTTTTGGCGCCATGATGGGGAATGATAAGAATATCCGCCTTAAGCTTCCCGCCAAATCGGTTCACCAGTTCCCTCTGAGCGGCTTTCTCCAGGTCTCCCGGAATCAGGATTGAGCGCCCCGCATACTGCAGCATAAAGGTGCAACTGGCATCATTTCCTGCCCAGAGTTCGTCGGGCGGCGGCCAGAGTTGCTGCACTCTGACAGAGCCCAGGTATATCCGTTTGCCGGTTTCGCAGGGCTCTCCGGGGCGCAGGAACTTTTTCAGGGGTTCACCCAGCCACAGTCGCCGGACCGGGAAAGCGGCCAGAATATCCTCTGCCCCGCCGGCATGGTCATCATCCGCATGACTGACCACCAGCTCTTCAATCTCCCGGTAGCCCTGCTGGTGCAGCCAGGGGATCAGCACCTGACGGGCCCGTGACGGATATCCGGGCCAGGCCATTCCGGTATCGTAGATCATCACCTGCCCCCCGTGCTCCAGAGTCATTGCCAGCCCCTGCCCGACATTGTGCACCACCAGCCTCGCTTCATTTCCGGGAAGCCGGGGCTCCGGCCAGCCCGCGCTGCCCACAACCAGCACGCCCCACCACAGAAGTATCTGACGACTCTGAAACCACAGCGCCAGGAGGAAAAGGGCCAGCAGACCGATGACACTGGCATGACTGAATGAGGGAAACTCCATCACGGGCAGGTAAGCACTGCTCTGCGCTATCAGCCAGAAAAGGGTCAGCAGCGGCTCAAGGCAGGTCGCGAGTATTTCGGCCAACGCATCGCTGACAACCTGTACCAGCAGGAGCAGAAATCCCGCCGGGAGTATCAGCAGACTGACCAGAGGGACCGCCACCAGATTCAGAAGCGGGCTTGCCAGAGGCACCTCAGACTGGGTCAGAGCCAGAACCGGCATGCTCCCCATGGTCAGCAGAATCTGCAGCCGGATGACCGTCTTCAGGCGAGAACTCCAGGCCCTTTCCGCCTGGGATTTG
This sequence comes from Gammaproteobacteria bacterium, assembly GCA_030427465.1. Classification (GTDB taxonomy): domain Bacteria; phylum Pseudomonadota; class Gammaproteobacteria; order Pseudomonadales; family Oleiphilaceae; genus JADJWY01. Next base: position 8,512 of record JAUIAZ010000073.1, read on the forward strand.
CGGGTCGGAAGTGCAAGCGCTATCACCGCTACCGACAGGAAGGACAACCAGAATCCTGGACCAAAGACTGACAAGGGCTCAACCAGTAACACCAGACTGACAGCCAGGCAGTAGACCTGCCAGAATGAAAGCCGGCGCCGGAAAACCCAGAGCAGCAGGCCGAGCCACGCCATCACTGCGGCCCGGAAAACCGGTACTGCAAACCCCACCAGTAACAGATAGACCAAAACGAAGAGTCCCGCGCAGAGGGCAGCAGCATGATCATTGCCCAGCCTGGGCGACAGCCGCTGCAAGGCTGTCGCCAGCGCATATACCAGCGCCGTAAGCAGCCCGAGATGCAGACCTGACACTACAGCCAAATGAACCAGCCCGCTTTCCCGCAGCACTTCCCACTCGGAGGTCTCCAGACTTTCCTTGCGCCCGAGAACCATCGCATCGAGCAGACCGCCGCCTGGTATCATCCGGGTCAAGGCTGAGTAGCGATCCTGGATGCGCAGACGCCAGCGCAGCATCTGCCCTGAAAGAAATCCTTTACCAGGCACCGCTTTCCATTCGCTGAGGGTGCCACGGACGCCTGACTCAAGCCGCAGCTGACGATGCCAGGCCCAGATATCCGAGTTTGCTGTCGCCGGACGCGCCGGTTTCAAGCGGGCCTGTATACGATAGTATTCCCCCTCCTCCGGAGCCGCTGCTTCACACCCATAGCAGGTCAGAGCCAGACGCCTGCCCTGCAGATCAATGGCGGAGTTATCAACGGACCGGGTAACACAAAACGGCACCGCAACCGAGGCATTGAAAGAAGCGACGACCCGATCACAAACCCGGCCTTCCAGCACCACCTCAAAGCGTTGCGAAAGCCCTGCCACCTCAAAGGTATGCTGCGCTCGCCATTCACCCTGTAACAGGGCGCCAGAAAAAACCAGGAAAGCCAGTGAGAGCCGTGCCGTTTTGCCGGAAACAGCAAAAGCCAGCGTCAGCACCAGGCTGGCCAGCAGGCAATATATCAGCAGGCGATGCCAGCCCGTCAGGTGCATCGCCAACAAGAAAGGGGCTACCGATCCCGTCCCGAGTGGCAGCCAGATCCAGCGCATCGTGTTTCTTCCCTGAAACCAAATCGATACCGAGTCTGTCGCTAAAGCAGCAGAACTCGGATTATACTATGGGGATGGGTTGAAGAGTACTAAGCCGTCTCATGCCGAAGCGAGCAATAAAAAAATGGATGCCGGATCCTAGCAAGTTCAAGGACCACAAATCCCTGGCCTTTCTTGGTGACATATTGCACGAACCAAATCTCTGGCACATCAATCGTCACGGGGTAGCGCGAGCTTTCCTGGTTGGTCTGTTCTTTGCGATGCTGCCCGTACCGTTCCAGATGGTGCTGGCCGCCCTGGTGGCCGTATGGATCAACTGCAACCTGCCCATTTCAGTGGCTTTGTGCTGGATCACCAACCCCCTGACCATGCCACCGATCTTTTATTTCAACTACTGGATCGGTGCCAAGCTCATGGGCAAACCGCCCCAGGACTTCGACTTTGAGCTGAGCCTTGCCTGGCTCTCCAGCAAGCTGGTCGAGATAGGGATTCCCCTGTATTTCGGCTCCCTGGTGATGGCCGTTTTCCTGGGTGCCGGCAGTTACTTCCTGATTCAGTGGCTGTGGCGACGTAAAGTACGCCACGACTGGCGGGTCCGTGTCGAGGCCCGCATCAAACGCAGACAAACCGGATAGAGCCTTTCAGACATGTTACTGATCCTGCACCCTGACACCGACCTCAAGAGCGACAGCTACCAACGTACCATCGACCATCTCAGACAATTGCCAGGTATCAGTTACCGGGTTCATGAAGTCTCCGGGGCCCGGCAGAAACTCACCGAAATTTATCTGCTGGGCCCCACCGCCCAACTGGATGCAGACAGTATCGAGGCCTTGCCGGCCGTGGAGCGCGTCATCCGGATTTCCGACGAGTACCGTATCCTCGGTCGCCACAAAGACCAGAATCGCACAGAAGGCTTTGAATACAACGGGCTCAGATTTGACCAGAGCAGCTTTCATCTGTTTGCCGGACTGTGCGCTGTTGACAACCCCGAGCACGTCGAAGCCATGATGAAGGCGCTTAAGCAGGCTGGACTTCCGTGTACCCGCATGGGCGCCTATAAACCCCGAACCAGCCCCTACGCCTTTCAGGGCCACGGCAAGAACTGTCTGCCCTATGTTTTTGAGCTGGCAGGAAAGTATGACATCAAGGTAATCGCGATGGAGGTCACCCATGAAAGTCATATTGAAGAAATCAACGACGCGCTGGCGCAAACCGGAAATCCAACCGGTGTGATGCTGCAGATCGGCACCAGAAACACGCAGAATTTCGAGTTACTCAAAGCCATTGGCCGACAGAAGACCCACCCGGTTTTGCTGAAGCGCGGCTTTGGTATCAGTCTGAATGAATCCCTGAATGCTGCGGAATATCTGGCCAGCGAAGGCAATGCCAATGTCATCTTCTGCTTGCGCGGCATGAAAACCGAGGCGGGCAACCCTCACCGGAACCTGGTGGATTTTGCCCATGTCCCGGTCGTCAAGCGTCTGACCCGGATGCCGGTCTGTATCGACCCCTCTCATTCTGTTGGCAACCGGGACCTGGCCCCGGACGGAATATCCGACGTATTACATGCTGCCGCACAGGGCGTCATCGCCGGTGCCAACATGATGCTGATTGATTTCCACCCTCGCCCGGAAAAAGCCCTGGTTGACGGTCCCCAGGCGCTGACGATTCCAGAACTGGAACAGCTGGTTGAAGACATCCGCATCTGCCGCGATGCTTACCAGAAACGGCGAGCGCTTTACCAGGGGAACCCTGAATCATGATCATTGCCGGACACCGTGGCGCCCGCGCAGAAGCCCCTGAAAACACGCTGGCCGGTTTTGCACTGGCCCTGGACGCGGGCATACAGCATTTCGAGCTCGACATTCAACTGAGTCTGGATGGTGAGATCATGGTCTTCCACGACTCCGGATTGCGCCGGACGACCGGGGTATCAGGACAGCTTTCCCAGTGGTCTTCAGCTGCTCTGGGCCAGTTACATGCCGTGCATCCGTGGGTCAAGCCCTGGGCCGGAACCCACATTCCGACACTCAGGGAAGTGCTTGATCTGCTCGGCCCCTATTGCGTCTGGGTTCAGCTGGAGATCAAGGCTGACAGTCAATTCCGCATGGAACGCCTGTGCAATCGTCTCAACCTGCTGCTGACCGAGCACCGCTTTCGGGGTCAGGCGATCATTACCAGTTTCAACAGCTGGGTCCTGGATCATGTGAGAACCCGGATGCCAGATATTCCAAGGGGGTATATCAGCGACCGGCGGCTTGAAAATACCGTGTATGTTGCTCGCCAGCTGGACTGCCGGTTTGTGATTCCCTACTTCCGTCGCATTGATGAAGCCATGGTTGAAAGCGCTCACCGCCATGGAATGCATCTGTCGACCTGGACGGTCAACGATTGGGACGAAGCCTTACGGCTTGCGAACATGGGGGTAGACAGCATCATTACTGATCATCCCCTGGGTTTCAGTCTGAAGCATCACGCCGCCTGAGCGGCGCTTGCCGGCAGCGAAGTCAGAACAGGCGGTTCAGACCATTGAGTGCCGCAACCCGATAGGCTTCAGCCATAGTCGGGTAGTTAAAGGTAGTTTTCACAAAGTAGTCGACCGAGTTCAGCTCACCCGGCTGGTTCATGATGGCCTGACCGATGTGCACGATCTCAGATGCCTGATCTCCAAAACAATGAACACCCAGTAATTCTTTGGTTTCCCGGTGAAACAGGATTTTCAGCATCCCGACAGTATCCCCGGTAATCTGGGCTCGAGCCAGATCCTTGAAGAACGACTGTCCCACCTCGTATGGTATACAGGCATCAGTCAATTGCTCTTCAGTCTGCCCGACGGAACTGATTTCAGGGATGGTGTAGATGCCGGTTGGCACATCCGAGATGTAGTGGAAACCATCACCACCCACCAGTTCTGCACTGGCAGCTCTTCCCTGGTCGTAGGCAGCGCTGGCGAGACTTGGCCAGCCGATCACATCACCCGCCGCCAGAATACCTTCAACCTCCGTGCGATACTGCTTGTCTACCTTCAGCTGACCGCGCGAGTTGGCCTCTAAGCCGACATTTTCCAGCCCCAGACCATCGGTATTGCCAGTTCGTCCGTTACACCAGAGAAAGGCATCGGCGCGCAGCCGCTTGCCACTCTTCAGAGTCACAACCACCCCGTTGGTATCACCGTCGACCGCCTCATAACTCTCGTTATGGCGGATCAGCACCCCGTTCTCACGCAGATGATAGCTCAAGGCGTCAGAAATCTCGGCATCCAGGAAAGAAAGCAGCTTGGCCCCCGGATTGATCAGATCCACCTTTACACCCAGACCACAGAAAATGGAGGCATATTCACACCCGATAACACCAGCGCCGTAAATGATGAG
>JAUIAZ010000074.1 GCA_030427465.1 Gammaproteobacteria bacterium
AGAAGCCGGATCCAGATCCTGGAAAGGCCCGCCTCTGCGGCGCTCAGGCGAGTCCCCTTTTCTCTCTTCAACGCTTGAAAGAAGCACTTCCAGTTGCGCGTTTTGTGCTTCGCTGAATTCCAGCTTGCCCGCCAGGTGGCGCAGCCTCTCCTGCGGTGCGTGGTGCCTCTTGTGCCCTTTGTGCCCCTGTTGGCCCATGCGGCCATCGGCATGAGTCTCGGCCTTACAGTGTTCCCTGGGGCCGTCAGCATGAGCGGCGATGCTTGCGCTTAGTCCCAGGCTGAGAACAGATACCATTAATCCGGAAAGAATGAGGGTTTGACGTGTTTTCATTTATAGGTTCTCCTGTTGGTTGACGGTTCCCATGATCGCGGATTCCCTGTCAGGCTGGGGTCAGCAGGCTGTAAAGATTGTGTAAAGACGCGCAGGCAGAAGAGCGTGCTCTGGCTGCTGTGATAGACTTTGCTCATGACAAATGCCCCACACGACAGGCCCTTGCTACTGATCGAGGATGACTCGGAAATCCTCCAGCTCCTGAGTGAATTCTTGCAGGGAGAAGGCTATGCCTGTGAGATTGCAGACCGGGGAGATCTGGGTTTGCGCAAGGCACTGGAAACTGCCTATGCCCTGGTCATTCTTGATATCATGCTGCCGGGAATGGACGGACTCAGCGTACTCAGAGCCCTGCGCAGGGAACGGGATACGCCGGTGATTCTGCTGACTGCACGCGGCGAGGATATCGACCGCATCAATGGCCTGGAATCCGGTGCTGACGACTATCTGGCCAAACCTTTCAACCCGATGGAACTGCTGGCCCGTATCCGTGCCATTCTGCGCCGAGTTGACCGAACCGGAAAAGATGGGGTCACTGATAGTGCCCACGCTCCGCTGATTCTGGGGCCGCTGTCGATCGACCTGAACCGGCATGAGGCCCTGATCAATGATGCTCCTCTGTCCCTGACAGCCACAGAGCTCGACCTGTTGTGTCTGATGACCCGGCATCAGGGCGAACTGCTCACCCGTAAGCAACTGACTCAGCGCATTCTTGAACGGCCTCTCAGTGCCTACGACCGCGCCATTGACATGCATGTCAGCAACCTTCGACGCAAGCTGGGTAAGGCCTCTCGGCAGCTACAACTCACCACGGTTCGTGGGCAGGGGTATATCCTGGAAGCCATCCCGTGAAAGCGCCCCGCTTGCCTGCCTTCCGGTTCGGGCTTTTTACCCGCATTCTGCTTGGTCTCTGGACTGCCATGGCCATCACTGTGCTCGTGAACCAACTGATTGGTGAGTGGATACTTCAGGCGCAACAAGAGCAGGCGATTGTTCAGGGCCGTCTTGACGAAATAGCCCGGCAGGCAGTAGAGCGTTATGAAAGCGACGGGCATGAAGCGCTGCGTCAGTGGCAGCGACAGATTAACCGCAGCCGAGGTATCCGCTTCCTGCTGCTGGATGAGAACAATCAGCCACTGGGATTCCGGAAGGCGCCTTCCGGTGAACAGGCTACAATACCAGACAACCCGCTACCTACCATCCGGGTCGATGGGGGTTCGGGCAAAACGTACCGTTTCCATCTGCTGCCTTCCCGCTTCAGTGAACAGCTGTTGCAGAACCAGAAACCGCTGAAAGGGCTGCGTTTGCTGCTGACCCTGGCCATCGTGGGACTGGCCTCCTGGCTGCTTTACCGGCACCTGCAAAAGCCTATTCTTTCCCTGATCGGGGTGTCACGGTCTCTGGCATCAGGTCAGCTGGATGCGCGCAACCGGCCGGACGTTCTCGCACGAACTGATGAGCTCGGCACACTGGCCGGCAGTTTCAACGAGATGGCCGATGCCCTGCAGAACAAGATTCACCAGCAAGAGCAACTTTTGCGACACATTTCCCATGAAATCCGTACCCCGCTTACACGGCAGCAGCTGACGCTGGCGCGTATTGAGCAGCAAGGTGCTACGCCGGACCTGCTGGAACGGCTCCGGCATCATAACCAGCAGATTGACCACCTGTTGGGTGAAATGCTGACCCTGTTCCGGCTGGAGGCCGGACCGGGCCGGCAGTCGCTTGAGCACTTCGAGATCAATCCCCTGCTGGAGCAAGTGGTCGAGGACAGCCAGCCGGAATGGGAGGCAAAAAACCTGACACCGATCATTCAGTGTGATGCCGCCCTGTACATGACTGGTAACCCATCACTGATCATGAGAGCCATCGATAATCTGCTCAGAAACGCCATACGCTATGCCCCTGCAGGCAGCGTCCTGAGAGTCGAAGCCAAGCGGGGTACCGATAACATTGAGTTTCAGGTCAGCGACGCCGGCCCTGGCGTATCCGACGAAGAGGCAGAGCTTCTGTTCACTCCTTTTTATCGCGCATCTGGCCAGACCCAGAACCGACAATCCGGGGGACACGGTCTGGGACTGGCCATTGTAGCCGCTGTGGCAGCCGGACATGGGGGCCAGCCCTTTGTCAGACGCTCAACTGACGGGTTTTTCAGCGTCGGTATCAGGGTGAGACATCAACCTTTACCAGAGGGTTCAGGCGAGACTCCGGGCTGTTCCTGATGGAGTCAGTATTCAGCTGATAAGTGTACTTGCTGATGTCCAGGCGGCCGGCGTAGACCGGGTAATGGGTATCAACATAGTGCTGTACGCGATCATATACTCGCCAGAAGTCCGGGTGCAGCCGATCGATTGCAAACGGCAGCCGCACTGGCGTCTCCGAACGGGTGTAGCTTTCGGCTTCAAAGAATCCGGGAACATCGCTGCCGCGCATGGCCTGAAGCCACAAGGGCAGCTGCGCAACATTCAGCTTGAAGATGAGATTCGGGTAGCTTCCCACCAGGCCATGAACAGGCAGCAAGGTATCCGCCCCAGGCTCATAGCGCTCACGCTCCTTGAACAGCTCATTCACATTCAGGTGCGAGCGGTTACGGACCAGGCTTACGACATGCTCCTCTCCCCTGTCATCCGTCAGCAGCAGGATGCTGTAATCCGGGAAATTCTGGGCCAGTTCGGCGGGCCCTTCCGCCAGACGATGCAGCGATGACAGCGCAGAATCGGGTAGTGCAGGCAAGGGCTTCATGGAGCTGGGTAGACTGCTACCGACTGACTGAGCCGCCGGCAGTCCAAGCTGGTCCCTGACTGCCTGCAGCAAACGGATCTGGCTACCAGAGATTGCCGGGGCAATGGCCGGTTTCCACTGCGGATTATACAGTGGGTGAGATTCATTGAGCTCTTCCAGCACCCCCTCCCCGCGGTTCAGTTGAGCGCGTACCCGGACCTTTTCTTCCGGCGCCAGAAAATCAAACCAGTTCTGCTGGGATTCAATCCGCAGCTTGTCCATATACAGGCGCGTGGACGCCTGATGGGTAATGCTGCCATACACATCAAACCCCGCCACCAGCAGATAGTAAATCCGTTCGAAGATCGGGTAATCCAGAACCCAGACTGCCTGCGGCTGGACTCCCTGCCACCCCCAGAGTACCGATGCCGTATCGTGGTGACGGACAATCGTCAGGGCCCGATCGCGGTCAGGACCTTCCTGGTTTCCGTTCGCCCCCTGCCAGAAGCTATCCAGAGTCATACCTTTGGGATACTGATTGCGATAGGCCTGTTCGCGGAAGCGCGCATATTTCTGCTGCGAATCTCTCAGGGTTGTCCGGAACAGGTCCAGCACACCCGAGCGGGATTTTGGCGGAACGCCCAACCATTGCCCGGCCCTCTCGAGAAAGGCCGGGTCGGTGACAGACAAATCCTTGTCGGGTTCGACAAATGCTGTCCAGAAATAATCGTTGATCACGTTGACCGCTACCTGTCCTTCACACACAGGACCGCGGATAAAACTCATGACGAAATATCGCGCATTATCCAGAAAGAACTGATAACGAGCCCTTACGGGAATCGCGGCATAGGTCGTAAACGCGTTGAAGACGCCATCTTCCGGGTAGGCCGGGAAACCCGGTTCTTTCTCCGGCCAGGCAGCCAGATCGAACAGAGACTGGATACGGGCCAGCGCTTCCGGGCCTGCATCAAAGACCACGTGCGCCTTGTGCGTGCGCGTGGCGCGGTCCACTCTCAACCGATAATAGATGGCCTGACCGGGGTCATCGTAAGGCCGGCGGGTGGCAACCTCCTCAATTGGTGCCGGTGCGGCACTGGCCGAACGCACCAGACGAAAGCTGCGTTCCGGTTGCTCCGGAAACACCAGCCGGCTCAGAAACAGGTGCTCATAGAGGTATCGGCTCAACAACCGCTGCCGCGGGTCGTCCGCATTCAGATAATCCTCCCACTGTCTGAGCAGCTTGCGACTGGCCTCACTCAGGCCAAATCGGGCCGCCTCTTCTTGGGCATCCGGCCCGGGAAAACCATCCGCCATCCATCTCAGCAGCGTTTCACTTTCCCGGGGATCCAGAGCAGACAGATCGTATGGCATGCCGACTTTGCCGCCGCGTTTCAGCCGGGTCGTTTCGAGGCTGTCGGAGGGGCAGCTCCAGTCATCAGTCGGTCCACGCAGACCAATTTGCCCCTCGTGCTGACTGGCATCCGGCTGGGCACTCAAAGGACCATAGACCTGCGCATGCCAGTCCATGAAATGCTTCATGATGCTTTGTGACTGGTTGCCATCCGATACCGGCTCCGTCACCGTAAAGAAGCCCATTTCCCGCCAGGCTTCCACCGAATGAGCATCTTCGAACAGTCGCGAAGGCGGATCATCCTTGATGCGTGCACCATCATATACCCGATCTTTTGAGGCTCCCCGGCGCCAGCCATCGGGATGGGAAAGGTTCAGCTGACACGGTGAGCTGAAACAGGCGTGGCAAGCAATGCAGCGAGACTCCAGTACCGGCTGCACCGTTTCGTAAAACCGGGTGTCCGCAAATGTCGGCAGAGAGGTCAGAAGCAGGATGGCATAGAGGGAAGGAAGCAGACGCGTACCCGCCCGGCGGGTCACGCGATGAACAACTGTCATGGTTTTTCCTGTTATCGGGTTTATTATCGTTGTATATGCAGACAAGCCCCACAGGCGACTGCTCTGAAAGTGGAAATTTTACGCTTGAGCTTAAGTCTTCCTCAGTGAAGATACCAGACCCGGCAACTCTTCCAGACTACGGACCTCATGATCGGGGACGCTCCGGGTCAGGGGCCAGTCTTCTCCTTTCGGGTTGAACCAGACGCCCCGGATTCCCAGAGCCTGGGCGGCACTGACATCTTCTTCAGGATGGTCTCCGATATGTACACAATGTTGAGGCTGCACGCCAGCCTGCTGCAACGCCTGCCGGAACATACGCGGATCCGGCTTGGGGGCCTGGCTGCTCTCGGCTGAAAACTGGTGACGGAAAAAGGTGCCGATACCCACCTTGTGCACATCCGCATTGCCGTTGGATATGGCGATCAGAGGGCATAGGGCCGACAGTTGCCGGAGCACGCCCTCGGTTTCCGGGAACAGGTCGATGGTATTGCGGGCCTCGTGAAAAACCACAAAACCGTCCTCCACCACTTCGTGCAGCCTCTGTGGATCGCTGTGCAGCGCCTCCTCGAACAGATGCCGCATCACCTGCTTGCGCAGGCGGGTCGGAAAGCCTTTCAGTTGGGGATCCGCTTCCAGCAGCGCTGCCCGGGCTGCCTGTGCGTCAGACAACCGATAGTAGGGTAAAAGATCCGGATGCTGACGTCTGAGCCAATCCTGGTAGACCCCTTCCGCCTGGCGTAATACCGGATACACATCCCAGAGGGTGTTATCCAGATCCAGAGTAATCAATTGAATCAAGGTGAGCTCCTATGCATCACTGTCGCGTCGGAACTGTGCCGGTGTCAGACCGGTCCAGCGCCGGAAAGTCCGGCTGAAATTCGACGGATCTTCATAACCGGCCTTTTCCGCCACTGCCTCGACAGAAAGCCCGGTATTGATTAGATACCAGGCCGTACGGTCGCGCCGAACCTCGTCGAGCAACCCCTGATAGCTTGCTCCTTCTGTCTTCAGGCGACGTATCACCGTTCGCGGCGACAGTCCTAGCAGGTCAGCGACCTCAGCCAGTGTAGGATACGTTTCCTCACCTTCAACCAGATGATCTCTTATCCAGCCCGTCAGACGATGTGCTTGTGCGTTTCGTGCAAGCAGGCGCTCACAATCCAGCACCGCTTGCTGATGCAGATGGCGGTCAGCACGGGTATTTGGGCGTTCGACATGGGATTTCGGCAGACTCAGGCTGCTTGTACCGGTGGGAGAACAGCGTAGGCGGATACCGGCAAACAGTGCCTCATATTCCGCCACCTGCCCGGGCTTGTCACAAGGCAACGTGATTTCACTGCCTGCCAGGGGCAGGTCAAGGCTTCGGAGCAGTTCAACCACTCCCAGCAGGATCGCCCCGCAAAAGTATTCCCGGACATCCAGAAAGTCGAACTGCTCCTGTACCTCCAGATGCACGAAACTGCGGCTGTGCCGGATACTGTAGCTGACACATCGGAGGCGCAGGGAAGAAAACCTTACCAGCGTCTCAAGGGCCCGGCCCGCTGTCGGGCTGGAAAGCACCGCACGCCCGGCGACATCCAGAACAAGCGTTTGCAAAGCAGCCGGGCCTGTGAGGCCCGGCAATGGGCTATCAGTAGCCTGCCGGGCAGCACGGATAAACTGTCTCACCGGTTCGAAAGCCAGAAAAAGTGGGCTTTCCTGCCTCATTCTGATAGCCAGACCTGCCGCTTTCAGCCAGGCATCCACATCATGGCCCTGCTCCCGGTAATGATCACACAGCGCTTTCAGGTAACCCGGGTGAATACTGGCCCGGAGATAATCAGATGCGTCAGCAGGCATTACGACAAGGGCAGAGAATGAACGACCTTGCGCATGGCAGCTGTTAAACGGTCCAACTGCTCATCGCTGATAATGTAGGGCGGCATGACATAAAACAGCTTCCCGAACGGGCGGATCCAGACGCCTTCCTGCACCAGGATTTTCTGTACCTCCGCCACCGGCAAAGGGGCTTTCATGGCAACCACACCAATGCCTCCCAGGATCCGGATATCTGCAACGGCATCGTGCCCGCGAAGCGGAAGAAGACCATCACGCAAACCACGACCGATGTTTTCAATCCGCGACTGCCAGGGCGAAGTAGTCAACAGATCCAGCGACGCCAGTGCAACGGAACAGGCCAGCGGATTGGCCATGAATGTCGGACCATGCATGAAAACACCGGCTTCACTGCGACAGACGGTTTCAGCCACATCTCGGGTACAGAGGGTAGCCGCCATCGTCATGTAACCACCAGTCAGCGCCTTGCCAACCGTCATGATGTCTGGACAGACACCGGCCATATCGGCAGCAAACAGATGTCCGGTTCGCCCGAAACCCGTCGCTATTTCATCAAAAATCAGCAGCAGATCCAGTTCATCACAAATCTCACGCAGCGCCCGCACGTAACCCGGATGATAGAAGCGCATGCCCCCGGCACCCTGTACCACCGGTTCAATAATCACGGCGGCCAGTTCATGACGGGCTGCCTGGAGCTGCTGCCGCCAGGTTTCTATCAGTGCCTGGTCCAGCGGCTCATCGTTCCCGATGGGTGGGGCCGGCAGGAACAGATTCTGGGCCAGAAAGCCCTTGAAAAGACGATGCATGCCATTGTTGGGGTCAGTCACCGACATGGCCCCGAAGGTATCGCCGTGGTACCCGAATTCCAGAGCGGCAAAGCGGGTACGACCACTTTCCCCCCTGCCCTGCCAGTACTGAAGAGCCTGCTTCAGGGCCACCTCGACGGAAACCGAGCCAGAGTCGGCCAGAAAAACTTTTTCCAGAGGCGCAGGCGTCATTTCCACCAGCTTTTGACCCAGACGGATGGCTGGCAAATGCGTCAGTCCGCCAAACATGACGTGACTCATTTCCTCTATCTGGATATGCGCAGCCTTATTCAGGTCGGGGTGGGAATAGCCATGGATCACGCTCCACCAGGAAGCCATACCGTCGATCAAATGGTGACCGTCGGCAAGTATGATCTCACAGCCGCTGGCTGAGGCTACCGGGTAACAGGGAAGAGGAGCCAGGGCTGAGGTATAGGGGTGCCAGAGATGCTGGCGGTCAAATTCTAGGTCATCCGATGTCATCATGACGCGGATTCTACCTGTTGCTGGAAGGGATAGACAGCACCCAGGCCGAGTATACCGCTGAGTTCATCCAGTGCTTCACGGCAGGCACGCAACAGCTGCGGGTCAGCCAGGTCCGCCGGGTTCAGGCGATCACGGTAATGCCGGTCAATCCAGTCTTCCAGAGTCCGGTAAAGATCGTCATCCAGAAAGACTCTGGCTGACAGGGCCTCGCACTCTGCAGCCGTCAGCACCACCCGCAGCCGCAGACAGGCCGGGCCACCACCATTTTTCATGCTTTCCCGGAGATCCATGGACAACACATCGCTAATCGGCGAAGGACCACTGACCAGTTCATCCAGGTAAGCCGACACCCTGGGATTGCTGCGACACTCGGAGGGCACCAGCAGGAGCATGCCACCCTCAGGCCGGCTAAGCAGTTGACTGTTGAACAGATAGCTCTGCACCGCATCCTGGAGGCTGACCGCCGCTTCCGGCACACAGACCGGCAGAAGCTCCGATCCCAGCCCCTGCATGGCTTCTGACAGGGACTGAAGCGTCCGGGATGTCTCCAGAAAGGCCTGCTCATGATAGAAGAGCACATTCTGATTCCCCACGGCGATGACATCGTTGTGAAAAACGCCCGCGTCCACGGCGTCAGGATTCTGCTGAGCCAGAACCACCCTTTCTGGCACCAGGCCATGCTGACGCGCGATCGCTTCACAGGTCTGTCGGGTCTGCCTGGCGGGAAATCGCGCCGGTAGCGGCGCCCGGGAGTCTGCGGCGTCGCGTCCATAGACAAAAAATCCAACACCAGGCTGGTCATAGGTCGCACACAGCCGGGTATGGTTGGCCGCCCCCTCATCACCAAAATCAGAAACGCCCGGTAAGGCCGGATGGTGGGCAAAGCGGCTCTCGTCTGCAAATATGCCACGCAGCACGCGCGCAGTGGTCTGGTGTTCTCTCGCTCGATGCAGCTTGGCGTTCAGGTTGGCCGGGGTGAAATGCACTCTGCCGTCTTGGGTATCGTGGCTAGGCGAAACCGTCGCCGCATTGGCCGTCCACATGGGTGAGGCGGAACTGGCAGCGGTTAGCAAGTGGGGCGCCTCTCTGGCAACCTGAGCCAGTATCTGCGCTTCATTCCCATGAAAACCCAACTGCCTCAGAAGCCCCATATCGGGCCGCTCGTGGGGAGGCAGGACCGCCTGCCTGAATCCCAGATCGTGCAGGCGTTTCATTTTCCGCAGGCCTTGCCGGGCCGCTTCCCGCGGGTTCGAGGTCTGCTGTCCGTGAGCACCGGAAGCCACGTTTCCGAAAGACAGACCGCCGAAATTATGGGTAGGCCCGACCAGGCCATCAAAATTCACTTCATAAGCTGTCATTTGCTAGTTCCTGCCCCCTGACAAATCAGGCAAACCAGGCGACAACTTGCCCGGTGCCACCGCACTTGTATCAACCAGAGAGGCCATCGGCCAGGCGCAATAATCTGCTGCATACCAGGCACCCGGACGATGATTACCACTGAGACCCACGCCGCCAAAGGGTGCAGCACTGCTGGCGCCGGTCAGGGGTTTGTTCCAGTTGACAATACCGGCGCGGATTTCCCGGGAGAACTGCTCAAACAGCCCGGGGTCATCACTGATCAGCCCAGCCGCCAGGCCATAGCGGGTGCGATTGGCCAGATCCAGAGCCTCATCAAAACTCTGGTAACGCTGAATCTGCAAGACCGGGCCAAATATTTCCCGGTCCGGCAGATCACCAATGGCAGTGACATCAATCAGACCAGGAGTCAGCAGGGCCGGGACAGTCCCATCGGTCGAGGGGCCCGCATCTGGCGAGACCGGTGTAACAGGCTCCAGCAGGCTCTGTCCACCGAGTTGCTGCAACTCCTTCCAGGCCCGCAGAACCGCATCCCGGGCAGCCGGAGATATCAGCGCGCCCATGAATGGCTGGGGATCTTCATTATAGCGACCGACCCGGATATCACGGGAAGCCGCCAGCAGTCTTTCCAGAAACTGATCGCCACTGCTGCCTTCAGGAACCAGCAGGCGCCGTGCACAGGTACAGCGCTGCCCAGCTGTCACAAAAGCCGAAAACAGGACGTGATGCAGCGCGCCCTCCTGAGGCCACTCGCCTGCCAGAATCAGCGGGTTGTTCCCGCCCATTTCCAGCGCGAGTATCTTGTCCGGCTGACCGGCCAGCTGACGGTGCAGAGCCACGCCGGTGGCCGAACTGCCCGTAAACAGCAACCCGTCTATGTCCGGATGGCCAGCCAGCGCCTCGCCGACCGGTCGCGCGCCTTGCACCAGATTGATGACGCCAGCGGGGACGCCGGCAGCGGCCCAAAACTGCACCATGCGTTCGGAAAAGCGCGGCACCTGTTCGCTCGGCTTAAAGACCACCGTGTTGCCCGCCAGAAGGGCAGGAACGATATGACCGTTAGGGAGGTGACCGGGGAAATTATAAGGCCCCAGAACCGCCAGCACCCCATGTGGCCGGTGCTGCAAACGAGACAAGCCTGCTGCCACGCTTTTCTCATGAACCCCAGTGCGCTCATGAAAGGCCTGAACAGACAGACCGATCTTGCCCACCATGGCATCAATTTCCGTAGCCGACTCCCAAAGCGGCTTGCCACTTTCCTCACCCAAAGCCTGGGCCAGGCTGTCTTTCTGTTCGCGTAGGCTGTCCGCAAAGGTTTCCAACACCGCGACCCGCTCCTCCAGTGGACGTCGCCGCCAGTCCGGGAAGGCTTTGCGAGCCGCTGATATGGCGCGGTCTACCTGGGCTTCAGAGGCCGAGTTACCCTGCCAGAGACCGATACCATCGACCGGGTCATAACGTTCGAAAGGCTCGCCCTGGCCGGGCTCCCACTGACCATCCAGAAAAATTGAGGGGTGGCTCATAGTACCTCCGGGTCGGGTTTAAGCGAAACCGTGCGGATGCGTTCATCTGCCGCTATCGCAAGAAAGCGGGCCTGCTCTGCGGTCAGTTTCACACTGTCCTCAGCGAGCTGCTGCCTGTTCACCAGAAGCGCACGAAAATCGCGGATACGACCATTGCTGACCAGAACGGCATCGGAGGCTCCCGGCGCCTCCGCAACAGGCGCTTCTGTGGTGGAAGCTTTTTCTACCCGG
Organism: Gammaproteobacteria bacterium; assembly: GCA_030427465.1. Classification (GTDB taxonomy): domain Bacteria; phylum Pseudomonadota; class Gammaproteobacteria; order Pseudomonadales; family Oleiphilaceae; genus JADJWY01. Next base: position 11,201 of record JAUIAZ010000074.1, read on the forward strand.
ACTGCACGCAGACGGGACTTGCGCACACAGCGAATGTCTCGGATGGCCACGTCAACCACCGGGCCGGCATCAAAGATGTCTACCAGGCCATTGGGACGGAATCCCTCTGATCGCAGCATGGCAAGTGCCGGGCGGGTCTGATCGTGTACCTGCCCTACGCACCCCTGGGCAGCCTGGCTTAAAAAGGGCAGATAGATCGGAAACTTCGGCATCAATTCGGCAATAAAGGATTTGTTACCGGTACCTGTCAGGAAATCAGCTTCGGGAAATTCGAGGCTGAAGAAGGGTTTACCCAGACTTTCCCAGAAGGGCGAATGTCCGCTTTCATCCGAGTAGCCGCGCATTTCAGCGAAGACACGTTCACTGAACAGTTCCGGCGCATCCGCCATGAACAGGAAGCGTACCTTGGATAGAAAGTGGCCGTTGGCCCCTCCGCGGGCATCGGGATGAAGAAACAGCGAGCAGATCTCGCTCTCACCCGTCATGTCATTGGTGAGATAAAGCGTTGGAATCTGCTGGTGCACGTTCAGCTCCCGCGATGCATGCACGGTATTGGAGACGCGGTAGTTATACCAGACCTCATCGAGCCCGACGCTGGCTTCAATGCCACTGACACCGAGAAGTTGGCGGTTTTCCGTGTTCGTCAGGGCAAACAGAAAAAAGCGATCTTCCGGAGCCGACCTGCCGGAGAAACTGTCTGCACTCAGCTGCAGGCGCTTTCCGAGCTTTTCCGCATCCGCCGGCAGACTGGTCACTCCGACGCCGGCGAGTCCTGCCAGTTCCAGCAACCCTTCCAGATCTTCAGGTCCCGCCGGGCGAATGCCGATCATGGTGGCGTCTACTCCTCAGCTCGTGGGCGGGCTCCGGGCTCATTCCAGGCCTGTACACCCGCCATCAGAATCGTCTCATTCTCAGCCACCTGAAGCCCTTCGGCAAGCGCCGCGCTCACCCGCAGTTGCTCCTGTCCCGGTGCACCAGACAGCTCGCTGCTTTCTGTGACGGCTACACAAAACCCTTCAGCAGACGGGTTGCAGACGAAAAGCTGGCCAGCTTCCGCTGCCTGTAAATGCCCTGCGGGTTCACCCGGAAAATTTCCCTGGCGGCGTATTCGCAGCTTTGCCGGTCGCACTTCGCGTGCGATGCGAATTGCGTCCAGGCCGCATTCCAGGGTTGGGCCACCATGAAAAATATCCAGGTGCTGTGCGGCCTTGAAGCCCTGATTCTCGAGAAAGCGCACATTCGACCCGAAGGCCTGGTGCGCCTTGCCCAGGGCATCCCGGGCGGCCCGTGTCAGCAGGGCAACATAGATGGGGTGAACCGGCATCATTTCCGCCAGAAAAGTCCGGCTTTTCATGCCCGACCAGGTATCCGCCTCTTCAAAATCCAGTCCGAAAAAGTGTCTGCCCAGACTGTCCCAGAAAGGCCAGTTTCCAGCCTCATCCTGTACGCCGGGCAACTCGATAATCACCCGGTGATGGAAAATCTCTGCATGTGCGGCCAGATACAGCAGCCTGGCACTGGAGAGCAGTGCATGCGAGCGGACATTCTGATGTTCAGGATCAAGGCAGAAAGCACAGAGGTGGGTCGATCCCGATAATTCATGGGTCAGATAGAGAACAGGCACTTCATTATGGATACCCAGTTCCGGAGAACTGTGGAACAGGGAATCACGTCGATAGCTGTAAAACGGAGCGCCGGAACCGGCCGACGCGTCAATGCCAGCGATGCCGAGCACCCTGCCTGCGCCGGTGTCTTCCAGCACGAACAGAAAGC
>JAUIAZ010000075.1 GCA_030427465.1 Gammaproteobacteria bacterium
GAGAAGTCGATTTTCTCGCCGGCATTGCCCATTTTACTGCTGTCGCGCTTGATGGCTTCCAGCTGATCTTCATAGATCATCTTGGAATCGTGCAGCAGGCGGCCGATCAGTGTGCTCTTGCCGTCATCAACGCTGCCACAGGTGAGCAAGCGAAGAAGTTCCTTGTTTTCGTGTTGCTTCAGGTAGGCCAGAATATCCTGGCCGATCAGATCAGATTGGTGCGCCATAACGTCATTCGTCCTGATGAATTAGAAATAACCTTCGCGTTTCTTTTGCTCCATCGAGCCCGCCTGGTCGTGGTCTATCATGCGACCTTGCCTTTCCGAGCTGGTGGTCAGCAGCATTTCCTGGATGATTTCAGGCAGCGTATCTGCGGTAGATTCCACGGCCCCTGTCAGGGGGTAGCAACCCAGGGTGCGGAAGCGAACACTCTTCATGTCCGGCACTTCGCCGTCTTTCAGTGGCATGCGCTCGTCGTCGACCATGATCAGTGTGCCATCTCTCTCGACGACCGGACGTTTGGCCGAGAAGTAGAGGGGCACGATATCGATGTTCTCGAGATAGATGTACTGCCAGATGTCCAGTTCAGTCCAGTTGGACAGGGGGAACACCCGGATACTTTCGCCTTTCTTGATCTTCCCGTTGTAGGTGTTCCAGAGCTCGGGCCGCTGGTTCTTGGGGTCCCAGCGGTGGTGCTCGTCACGGAATGAGTAGACCCGCTCTTTGGCCCGGGCTTTCTCTTCATCCCGGCGCGCGCCTCCAAAGGCGGCATCGAAGCGATACTTGTTCAGGGCCTGTTTCAGGGCCTCTGTCTTCATGATGTCGGTGTGCTTGGCGCTGCCGTGAGTAAAGGGGCCTACGCCCTGGCGAACACCTTCTTCATTGATGTGAACAATCAGGTCCAGACCCAGCTTGGCAGCAGTTTCATCCCGGAACTTGATCATTTCCTGGAATTTCCAGGTGGTGTCAACGTGCAGCAAGGGGAAAGGCGGAACGCCGGGATGGAAGGCTTTCATGGCCAGATGGAGCATGACCGACGAATCCTTTCCGATCGAGTACAACATGACCGGACGCTCGAATTCAGCGGCCACTTCGCGAATGATGTGGATGCTTTCGGCTTCCAGCTGTTTCAGGTGAGTCAGTTTCTGTTGGCTGAGCATAAATACGTCTCGTAGTTGGCTGACCAGAACAAGGCCTCAGCGAGGCTTCCTTTTCGACGTCGGAGTATAACAGATAACCGTAGAATAAAGAGGGTTCAGTTAATACCGAAAAGTAATAAATGGTTAAACTGACAGAATTTACAGCAGTTGATCAGTGGGTCAACTGCTGCTTTCTGTCCGCGATATAGGTCTCCAGTGTGGAAATTTCGTGAAGGGAGAGTTCGTCAATGCGCAGATACAGAAGGAAGCAGTCCCTGGAAATCCTCCGGGTGGCCCGAACGCCCATATTCGTGTGAAGGACATCCGGCCCCTGCGGACTTTTTCCGGAAGCGGTCTGTCCGGGGCGTGGCAGATACAGGCTGACATCAATGCGAACTTTCAGGTTTGGTGTGAGGTGCCCCTTGGGCAGAATGCGCATGAGTGAATCCAGGGTGCACTGCACGACAAGCTCCAGTCGGGACAGAGAATCCGTCTGGCACCAGAACTCTTCGCCGGATGCTGTCTTCAGGCAGGCAGAAGACGTCACATCCAGCCTCATGGGATGGATGAGCGAGCGGCAAGTAGCCAGATGTTTGGGTAGCGGCGCATTCACAACTTACATTACCTCGTTGGTGCCTGAGTCCGGTTTGAGCCTGAATCGGGCGCATGTGCGTAATAATACTTATAGACAGTAATTGACTGCTGTACAATTGTAGCCCGTTTTTTTTGGTGCTTTTTTGATCCGTTGCACGGAATGCCTGTAACAGAAGGCGCATTCAGTAGCGTTTTGTAAGCGGCTGTAAGGTTTGAGCAAAGCACGTAATCTGGTGAAAACAGGACGGTAATTGAATGTCAGGAAAAGGTTCTGCAGGCAAAGTGGGGATTGTGAGTCTGGGATGCCCGAAAGCACTGGTGGACAGTGAGCGCATCCTCACGCAGTTGAGAAGTGACGGATACGAACTGGTTTCCGGTTACGATGACGCAGATCTTGTGGTCGTAAATACCTGTGGTTTCATTGACAGTGCCGTTGAGGAGTCGCTGGATGCAATCGGTGAAGCCATGGCGGAAAACGGCAAGGTCATTGTAACCGGGTGTCTGGGCGCGAAAGCAGAGCAGGTGCGCTCACACTTTCCGGATGTCCTGGAAGTAACTGGCCCACAAGCTTATGAGTCGGTACTCAATGCGGTTCACCAGGTGATCCCTCCCAAACATGACCCGTTTACCAGTCTCGTGCCGCCGCAGGGGATCAAGCTGACTCCCCGACACTATGCCTACCTGAAAATTTCGGAAGGCTGCAATCACAGTTGTTCTTTCTGCATTATTCCTTCGATGCGTGGCAAGCTGGTCAGCCGGCCGGTTGGAGAGGTTCTGGATGAGGCAGAGCGACTCGTTTCCGGCGGGGTCAGGGAGCTGCTGGTGATCTCTCAGGATACCAGTGCCTACGGTGTGGATCTCAAGTACCGTACAGGCTTCTGGCAGGGCAGACCCGTCAAGACCCGCTTATACGAGCTGTGCGAACAATTGGGTCGCCTCGATGCCTGGGTGAGGTTGCACTATGTATACCCCTACCCGCACGTTGACGACATCATTCCACTCATGGCGGAAGGCCGTGTTCTGCCTTATCTGGATATCCCCTTTCAGCATGGTTCACCCTCAGTACTCAAACGGATGAAGCGGCCAGCCTTTGCAGAGAATACCCTCGAGCGAATCCGGAAGTGGCGGTCACTTTGCCCGGATCTGACCATTCGGTCCACCTTTATCGTTGGCTTTCCCGGTGAAACCGAAGCAGAATTTGAGGAGTTGTTGTCCTGGCTGGAAGAAGCGCAGCTCGATCGGGTGGGCTGTTTTGAGTACTCTCCCGTGGAGGGGGCATCAGCGAATGCAGTCGCTGATCCGGTGCCGGATGAGATCAAGGCTGAGAGGCTCGAAAGGTTTATGTCGGCGCAGGCGAAGATCAGTGCCCGACGCTTGCAAGCCAAAGTGGGGCGAACCCTGGAGGTGCTTGTCGATTCGGTCGACGCTGATCACATTGTGGCGCGTAGCCAGAGTGATGCGCCTGAAATTGATGGCCTGGTGCTGATTCCCCGGCAAGGTTTGTCGGAGGCCCAGGTGCATTCTCTATCTGAAGGAAGCCTGCAGCAGGTGCGGGTGACCGCTGCAGATGAGCACGATCTGTATGCCGTGCCCGCGGGCTGACGCTTCAAAGCTGAAGGGCTCAGCCCTCCAGCTTTTTCCTGAGTACAGCGTTGACCTGCTGGGGGTTGGCGCTGCCTTTTGATGCTTTCATGGTCTGTCCGACGAAGAAGCCGATCATTTTACCCCGCTTGGCGTCGTCGGCTGCACGGTACTGTTCAACCTGACTGGCATTGTTTGCCAGGACCTCATCTATGATCGCTTCGATAGCCGAGCTGTCAGTGACTTGCTTGAGCCCTTTCGCTTCTATGATGTCATCGACGTCTCCGCCATCCTGCCAGAGCAACTCAAAAACCTGCTTGGCCATCTTGCTGCTGAGCGTGTTGTCCTTGATGCGGAGAATCAGTTTGCCTAATTGTTCTGCGGGTAAGGGGCAGGCGGAAATATCCAGGTCGCCCTGATTGAGCCACTTGGCCAGTTCGCCCATCACCCAGTTGGCGGAAAGCTTGGGGTCTTTGCTGGTTTCGCAGACGGTCTCAAAGTAGTCGGCCTGCTCACGGGATGCAGCAAGCACCCCGGCATCGTAGTCACTCAGGCCGTATTCTTGCGCGAAACGTATTTTTTTTGCGTCGGGTAACTCAGGCAGCTGGCTGCGGATGTCTTCAATATAGGCATCGTCAATGTGCACTGGCAGCAGGTCGGGATCCGGGAAGTAGCGGTAGTCGTTCGCTTGCTCCTTGCTGCGCATGGAGCGGGTCTCATCCTTGTCCGGGTCGTACAGACGGGTTTCCTGGGTGATGCTGCCTCCGTCCTCCAGGATGTCCATCTGGCGTTCAATCTCTGATTCGATGGCTTTCTCGACAAACCGGAAAGAGTTGACGTTCTTGATTTCGGTGCGCGTGCCGAACTCTTCCTGACCCAGTGGGCGCAAGGAGACATTGCAGTCGCAGCGCATGGAGCCCTGGGACATATCGCCATCCGAAATGCCCAGGTAGGTGACAATAGAGTGGAGTTTGCGGAGATAGGACACTGCCTCCCGCGCGCTTCTGAGTTCGGGTTCGGATACGATTTCCAGCAACGGTGTTCCGGCACGGTTCAGGTCAATACCGGATTGGCCGTGGAAGTCTTCGTGGAGGCTCTTGCCGGCATCTTCCTCAAGGTGGGCGCGAGTGATTCCGATGCGCTTCCTGGTGCCATCTTCCAGGTCTATGTCCAAATGGCCCTCGGCCACGGTTGGATGATCCAGCTGGCTGATCTGGTAACCTTTGGGCAGATCCGGGTAGAAATAGTTTTTCCGGTCAAAGACCGATTCGTGGTTGATTCTGGCGTCAATGGCGCAGCCGAATCTGACAGCCATGCGCAAGGCTTCCTCATTGAACACGGGCAGCATGCCTGGCATGGCCAGGTCGACTGCACAGGCCTGGGTGTTAGGTGCAGCGCCGAAGGTGGTCGCTGCCCCCGAGAAGATTTTTGAGGCTGTGGCCAGCTGAACGTGAACCTCGAGCCCGATGACGACTTCCCATTGCATTTCAGTTCGTTCCCTTCTTGATCCGGTTAAATTCGTTGGCGGTTGACAAGCTGTCCTAGTCAGGCCTTCCACTGGTTGATGGCCGTTGCTGGTGCCAGTTTGTGTGCAACTGGAACTGGTGACCGAGTTGCATCAGTGTCGACTCCCTGAAGTAATTTGCCGTCAACTGCAGTCCGACCGGCAGGCCATTCAGCAGGCCAGCGGGAATCGCGAGACTGGGGAGCCCTGCCAGGCTGACAGGCACGGTATAGATGTCTTCCAGATACATCTGTACCGGGTCTGCCGTCTTCTCCCCGATGCGGAAAGCGCTTCCTGGTGTGACCGGGCTTAGAATGGCGTCCACGGCCTGGAAAGCACCTGCGAAATCCTGTTTGATAAGCCGCCTGATCTGCTGGGCCTTGCGATAATAGGCATCGTAATATCCGGCGGAGAGGGCGTAGGTTCCGACCAGAATCCGTCGCTTGACCTCTTCACCGAAGCCCTCGGCGCGTGAGCGCGCATACAGGTCTTCGAGGTCCTTGGGGTTATCGCAGCGGTGTCCGTAACGAACACCATCAAAGCGTGACAGGTTGGTTGAGCACTCTGCAGGCGCAATGACGTAGTAAGCAGGAACTGACAGATCGATGTGTGGCAGTGATATGTCGACAAACTCGGCACCGAGAGACTTCAGGGATTCAATGGCTGCCTGAATGGCTGGTTCGGTCTGGCCCACTTTCCCGGCTTCGAAGATTTCTCTCGGAAGTCCGATCTTCATGCCTTTAACGGGTTGTTCCAGGGCGGCGCTGTAATCCGGTACTGCTTCCTCGGCGCTTGTAGAGTCCGCCTCATCCAGGCCAGCCATGACTCCAAGCAGGATGGCGAGATCCTCTACGGTGTGAGCCATTGGGCCACCCTGGTCCAGGCTGGATGCATAGGCGATCATGCCGAGTCTGGAAACCCGGCCATAGGTGGGCTTCAGGCCACTGATCCCGCAGAACGCAGCGGGTTGGCGAATAGACCCTCCGGTGTCGGAACCCGTCGCAGCTGGAACCAGGCCGCCGGCGACTGCGGCGGCGGACCCACCAGATGAGCCTCCTGGGACATACTCTGTATTCCAGGGGTTTCTGACGGCTCCGAAGTGGCTGTTTTCATTGCTGGACCCCATGGCGAACTCGTCCATGTTGGTTTTTCCGATGCAGACTGCGCCGGCCTGACGGAATCGCGCGGCTACTGTGGATTCATAAGGAGGCACAAAGGACTCCAGCATTCTGGATGCGCAGGTGGTTCGCAGCCCCTGGGTGCAGAACAGGTCCTTGTGTGCAAACGGCAAGCCCAGTAGCTGGCCTGCCTGACCTGACCGACGGGCTTCATCCGCCTGTCGCGCAGCTGCAAGCGCGCCTTCTTCATCGAGCGTAATGAAGGCGTTGAAGTCAGGCTGGTGCCTGTTCGCCCTGGCCAGCAGTTCGGTCGTGATTTCTTCGGAGGAAAAGTCGCCTTTATTCAGGCCTTCCAAAATGGCTTTTACGGTATCCGGAAACATGAGAAATTCTCGTCAGGCTGTCGTGTGGGAGCAGTGTCTCCCATCGTTTATCGGGCGTCGCTGCGTGGAGCGCTCTTGCCTTTTTTCAGTTTGCTGATGGTCTTCCTGTCAATGGTCTCGGGTCACTACTCAATCACCTTCGGCACCAGATAGAGCCCTTGCTCGGTATGTCGGGTCACAGATTGCAGTGCTTCCCGCTGGTCGGTTTCAGTAACCTGATCCGCACGTAATCTCTGGGGGCGTTCGAGCGGGCTCCCCAGGGGCTTGATGTCAGCGGTGTCCTGTGCATTCATCTGCTCCACAAAGGTCAGGATCTGTTCAATATCCTGGCGCAGTCGTTCGGTCTGGTTGGCTGGTATATCCAGCTTGGCGAGTGTGGCAACAGTGGCCAGATCTTCGGGTTTCAGAGGCACGCGATCACCTGTAGTTGTCTGTTTCTGCCCTTCCCGGGCTGGGATCCCTGGAAAAGGATTTCAATCGCCTATTATAAAGGCCTTTGCTGTGGCCTTGTAAAACCTTAATTCCGCTGGCGGAGGGTTGCTCGCGAACGGGGTCGCTGTTAATCTTGGCCAGATTAACAATACCCCTTAATTTCAAGCCTTGGATGCATTACAAGAAGTCGATCCAAGTCCTGCCTGCTCTGACGGGCATTCAAGGCAGAAAAGGCTCACATCTAGCGGATTCAAAGATTCATGTTCAAACGTCTACGCGGTATTTTTTCCAGCGACCTTTCCATTGACCTGGGTACGGCCAACACACTGATATATGTCCGGGGAAGGGGCATTGTGCTTAACGAGCCCTCGGTGGTTGCCATCCGTAACCAGGGAGCCCAGAAAAGTGTTGCGGCAGTGGGTGCGGAAGCCAAGCGGATGCTGGGCAGGACACCGGGAAACATTACAGCGATCCGGCCACTGCGGGATGGCGTCATCGCTGACTTCTATGTAACGGAAAAAATGCTCCAGCACTTTATCAACAAAGTGCATGAGAACAGCTTTATCACACCGAGCCCGCGGGTACTGGTGTGTATCCCGAGTCGTTCAACCCAGGTTGAGCGCAAGGCCATCCGTGAATCGGCCATGGGTGCGGGTGCCCGCGAGGTGTACCTGATTGAAGAGCCGATGGCGGCAGCCATTGGTGCCGGTCTGCCGGTGGAAGAAGCCAGTGGTTCCATGGTAGTGGATATCGGTGGCGGAACCACCGAAATCGCCATCATTTCCCTGAATGGCATTGTATATGCCGATTCTGTGCGCGTTGGGGGCGACCGGTTTGATGAAGCAATTACGACCTATGTCAGACGTAACTACGGCAGCCTGATTGGTGATGCAACAGCTGAACGTATAAAACAGGAAATAGGCTGCGCCTACGAAGGGCTGGAGCTGCGGGAAATTGATGTTCGAGGCCGCAACCTGGCTGAAGGAGTGCCCAGGAGCTTCACGCTCAACAGCGAGGAAATCCTGGAAGCCATGCAGGAATCCCTGGCCAGCATCATGCAGTCCATCAAAGGGGCGCTGGAGCAGTCCCCACCGGAACTTGCTTCTGATATTGCGGAACGGGGGATTGTCCTCACGGGCGGGGGTGCGCTGCTGCGCGGGCTGGACCGGCTGATATCTGAAGAGACTGGTTTGCCGGTGATTGTGGCCGACGACCCGCTGACCTGCGTGGCCAGAGGCGGTGGCAAGGCACTGGAAGTCATCGATCGCCGCGGTGGTGGGCTCTTTTTTACAGATTGAGCACCGGATTCCCTGTGGTCCTACTCTTACAGAAGGGGCTGGCGACTCTGCTAAACTGGGGAATGTTCCGATTGAACCCTTGGCGCAGAGGATAGCCCCATCAAGAATATATTTGTCGAAGGCCCGTATCTGGGTTTCAGGCTCATCGCGCTGGCACTCATTGCCATAGGGATTGCCTGGGCAGACAGCCGTTTTCTGTTTTTTGACAGTGTCCGTGAAAAGGTCGGGGATCTTCTCAGTCCCATTTACTGGAGCATTAATGCGCCAGGCGATGTCGCGGACTGGTCAGAAGAGCAGTTCAAGTCCCGTGCGGATCTTCTTGAAGAAAACCGCATGCTTCAGACCCGTCTACGTGTGCTGCAGGCTGATGTGATGAAGATGTCATCGCTGATGGCTGAGATAAACCGTCTGCGCCAGCTGATGAATGCGTCAGCAGTCGTGGATGACAGCGTGCTGGTTGCGGAAATAATCGGCGTCAACCCCGACCCCTATTTACATGAAGTCGTAATCAACAAGGGTGCTGCGGTTGGGGTGTATCCGGGGCAGCCGGTTCTGGACTCAAATGGGCTCATGGGGCAGGTCACGCAGGTTGAAGATTTGCGGGCCCGTGTTCTGCTGATCACCGACAATAGCCACGCTCTGCCGGTGCAGGTGCTGCGTAACGGAGTGCGTGGAGTGCTCGTGGGTAGCGGGTTTCTGGATGAGCTGTTTCTCGTCAATATGCCGGATACGGCAGATGTTGTCCAAGGAGACCAGCTTGTCAGCTCAGGTCTTGGAGGGCGCTTTCCTTCAGGTTACCCCGTGGCAGAAGTCTTTCAGGTTGATCACGATCCGGGAGAGGCATTTGCCAGCATTCGCGCACGGCCACTTGCCGAGCTGACCAAGAGCCGGCATGTTCTGCTGGTATACCGTGGTGATGAGAAAGCCAAAGGGGGGCGCCGCCAAGCGGGGGGCAGTCCTTGACCAGTGAATTCCGACACCCTTTTCTGGTCCTGATTACGCTGCTGCTGGCTGCGGCCGGCAGTTTGCTGGTATTGCCTGATGCCTGGCAGATTTATCGCCCTTTTTGGGTGGCTTTGATCTTGTTTTACTGGTCTTTGAAGTACCCCCATCATATCGGGATGGGCTTTTGCTGGATCATCGGCCTGCTTTGGGATGTGTTGATGGGGACGCCGCTGGGGGTGCATGCCCTGGTGCTCTCAGTACAGACTTACGTCGTTTTAATGCTGTTTCAGCGCCTGCAAATGTACCCTGTACTGCAACAGGCTTTTGTCCTTTTTATCGTGGTCGGTATTGATCTCATGATCTATCGGTGGATGATGGGGATATTCAGTCATCCAGCAACAGATATGGGGTTCCTGTGGGGAGCGCTGACAACCGCTCTGTGCTGGCCCTTGCTGGCAAAGCTGTTGAATCGCTGGACAATGAATGGATGAGCAAGTGAATCGCATTGTATTGGCTTCCGGGTCCCCGCGACGCAAAGAGCTGTTTGGCCGGCTCGGGCTCCCTTTCAGTGTTCAGCCTGCGGATATCGATGAACAGGTGCCTGAGCGTGAGGCGCCGCTTGAATATGTCTGTCGGATGGCGAGGGAAAAGGCCCGGGTAGTGGCTATGGAGGCTTCTGCCGGTCTGGTGATAGGCGCTGACACGATCGGCGAGCTGGATGGAGAGGTGCTGGTCAAGCCTGCCAGCCCGGAGGAAGCGACCGGCATGCTGTTGCGCATGTCAGGAAGGACTCATGTCGTTCATTCGGCGGTTTGCCTGTATCTGGACGGTGAGCTTTACTCGGAATTTCTGAGTTCTACCCGGGTTAGCTTCCGCCCGCTCAGCGGTAGCGAGATTGGTGCCTATGTCCGGGGGGGGGAGGGGCTGGATAAAGCTGGTGCTTATGCGATTCAGGGAGAGGCTGCCAGTTTTGTGGCGCGTATCGAAGGCTGCTATCACGCAGTGGTCGGACTACCCTTATCCCAACTGGCACAACAATTGATGGAGGCGGGCTTTCAACTGTGGCCCGACCGGGTAGATTCATGAGTGAAGAAATACTGGTAAACGTAACGCCTGTGGAAACACGTGTGGCCGTGGTTGAAAACGGCATGCTGCAGGAAGTCACCATTGAGCGGAGTCATAAGAAGGGCTTTGTCGGGAATATATACTGCGGCAAGGTTGTCCGCGTTTTGCCCGGGATGGAAGCGGCCTTTGTGGATATCGGGCTGGAGAGAGCGGCATTTATCCATGTGAGTGATGTTGCGCCGGATGATGGTGACAGCGATCCTTCCTCAGGCCGGGACCGGAAGAATCCGGACATTGGCCAGTTGCTCAGAGAAGGGCAGCAGTTGGTGGTACAGGTGACGAAGGATCCCATTGGCACCAAAGGCGCCCGACTGACCACGCAGCTCTCGATTCCTTCCCGCTATCTGGTTTTCATGCCGGGTAATCCGCATCTGGGAGTCTCGCAGAGAATTGAAGACGACACAGAGCGCGAGCGTCTGCGAGAGCTGCTGGGGCAATGTCTTCAGAGCGCGGCAGAGGCGGATGCAGAAACAGAAGCCAGCGAGCACGGCTTCATACTGAGAACAGCGGCGGACGGGGTGGGCGAATCAGAGCTCATGGCTGATGTACGTTTTCTGAAGCGGCTTTGGAAGGCGCTCACGCAGCGCATGAAAGAAAAGAACATCGGGCCGATTTATCAGGATTTGCCCCTGCATGTGCGCACGCTCCGCGATCTCATCCGCCCTGATACCGAGAAAGTTCGCATCGATTCAAAAGAGAGCTTTCAGAAAGCCCGGGAATTTGCAGAAAAGTACGTGAACGAGATAGTCGACAAGCTCGAGTACTATCCGGGAGAGCGACCCATTTTTGATTTGTATTCGGTAGAGGAAGAGCTGCAGAAAGCTTTGAGCCGCAAGGTTCAGCTCAAGTCCGGCGGCTATCTGATTATTGATCAGACCGAAGCGATGACGACCATCGACGTGAACACCGGAGCCTTCGTTGGGCACAGAAACCTGGAAGAAACCATCTTCAAAACCAATCTTGAAGCGACTCGCGCGCTAACCCGGCAGCTCCGCCTGAGAAACCTGGGAGGCATCATCATCATCGATTTTATCGATATGGAGGATGAGGAACACAAACGCCAGGTGATCCGCATGCTCGAAAAAATGCTTGAGCGGGACCATGCCAAAACCAAAATCAGTTGCGTGAGTGAGCTTGGCCTGGTGGAAATGACGCGCAAGCGGACAACCGAAAGCCTGGGTCAGATGCTTTGTGAACCCTGTCCGGCCTGTGAGGGCAGGGGCTCCGTCAAGACGGCGGAAACGGTCTGCTATGAGATCTTCCGGGAAATACTCCGGATCAATCGCAGTTACGACGCGCAGAGCTACCGGGTGTTGGCCAGTCCGAAAACTGTTGACCTTCTGCTGGACCAGCAGTCCGAGAGCGTTGCTGACCTTGAGACCTTTATTGGCAAGCGGATCCGTTTTCAGGTGGAAGGTCAGTACACCCAAGAACAGTTTGATGTAGTGATCCAGTAGGCGGTAGGAAGTTCGATGACAGTCTTGCGCCGGCTTATGCTTGGCATCGTCAGTTCAGCAGGGTATCTGGTGCTCCTTGCCTTGGTGCTGGTGGCTGCTTATGTCGGTGCGGGTCGACTTGCGATGAGCCAGGTCGATCGTTTCCGGGGGGAAATCGAGCAACACCTGCAGGAACTTTCCGGTATGCAGATTCGTATCGGCTCATTGCGGGGAGGGTGGTCTGCTTTCGATCCCGTTCTACAGATCCGTGATATAGAAATCATTCGCAACCAGGCATCGCCGTCAGGGAGCCTGACGCTGGATACCATTCGCCTGCAACCGGATGTGATTGCTTCTGTCCGGCAGCAACGGCTGGTATTCGCTGATGTGGCTGTGGGCCCGCTTGCCAGCACCCTGAGCCTGGAAGACTGGCTGTATGACTCTGCTCCGGCAGCCGATCCGAGTGCTGACATGGACTGGCTCGTGGAGTTGGATCGTTTGCATATATCGCGGATCCGCTTCGATGAGGTGCGCCTGAAATTACCGGAACCCCATGTCCAGGATACCTACTGGCTGCTGGATAATCTGGTCGTCCAGAAAACTGGTCTGGCCTTCAGGCTGAGCGCCACGGTCAAGAATGCCCGAGGAGATATCGAGCTCGCCAATCTGGCGGGGTTTGCCGATATGAGCGAAGGCGTCACAAAGGCAAGCTACCGTGCCTACCTCAAATGGAATAATGGCCGCTTTTTCCTGCCTCTGAACACCTGGCTTGATCCGTATGGCGTGCGGTTGGACGAGGCCTTGGCCAGTGGGGAGCTGTGGGTGGAAGGTCATTCCGACGGCCTGAAAAAATTGAGCGGCAGCGCCCGCTTCAGTGCGCTGGAGTGGCGCTATGAGCTGGAGCCACAGCCGGATATTGAGCTGCTCCAGGCCCGGTTCGTCTGGGAGCCGGAAGCGGATGGCTCGGCAATCTGGTTTCCGGAATTCAGCCTCAGAGCCCGCGGAGCATCTCTGCTTGAGGGGCCAATCGGCTGGCAGCAGCATGCCGGAGGCACGCATTTCTACTGGCAGTCGCTGGACCTTGGGGGGGGCCGTGACCTGCTGCTGTCCATGAGGGGTATGCCTGACACGCTGGCTGAAAAAATCGGAGCCTACGCTCCGGCCGGTGAAATTCGGTCAGGACGCTTTGTCCGTTGGGCCGATAGTGAGAAGTACGAACTGTTCGCTTCGCTGTATGGTCTTTCCGCCAGTGCGGTGGATGGTGCGCCGGCCGGTAGCGGCATCAACGGGGGGCTGTTTGCAA
>JAUIAZ010000464.1 GCA_030427465.1 Gammaproteobacteria bacterium
CCAGTGCGTTGAGCAGAAAGCCCGCCAGCAGAAAGCCGATCAGTGGCGGCAACTGCAGTAGCTTCATGCCGAATCCGCACAAAAAAGCGAACAGAATCCAGATATAGTCCATGTGTTTTCCGGCTGACGCCAGCCCCTTCAGCTTGAGGGAAGCGAAGGTCTAGCAGCAGTTTTCTACGATCTTGACGATTTCAGTAAAAGTCACCGGTTTGATCAGGTAGTCATCAAAACCGGTTTCCAACGCAAGTTTTTGAGTATCACTGTCACTATAACCGGTTACTGCGACAAAATGAGTATCCTCGCTGCCATCTATTTCCCGCAATTGCTTCATGACTTCCAAGCCACTCATGTCCGGCAGGTTAAGGTCCATCAAAACAACATCCGGCTGACTGCGCCGGAAACTGGCCAGTGCCTCGCGGCCACTGAAAACCGGTTCAGCTTCATGCCCCTGGGACTGGAGTAACTGTTTGGTGGAAATGGCCACATCGAAATTGTCTTCCACTATCAGCACTTTCCGGGAAGTACGAGGCTTGGCGGCCTCGGGCTGCCCGCCTGCCGGAGCGGACAGATGTCCTTCCAGAATACCGGTCAGCTGACTGATATCAACTGGCTTGGATATATAGTCAGTGAAGCCCAACAGCAGGCAGCGCTCACGCTCCCCCTTCATCGCGCCCGCCGTAATCGCAATGATCGGCCCCTGGTAGCCAAGATTTCGCAATTGCCGCGTGGCTTCATCCCCATTTACCTGTTCCAGGTTCACATCCATCAGTACTATCAGCGGTTCTTCATCCGTTCCGAGCACATCCCGGACATGGCTGACGGCTGGCTGGCCATCACTGAATTCGCTGACCCGAAGTCCACTGTCCGCCAGTATTCTGGACAAAAGGTCCCGGATATCCCTGTTGTCATCCACGACCAGTGCCTTACCACTGAGTTTGGGGAGAACGATGCCGGTCTCCTGGCTCGATTGCCCCTGGTCAAAATACTCCCGATCAAGCCAGGGGGTCGCTTCAGGAATTTTTGCCGGAAGTCGCAGCCAGAATTCACTACCCTGCCCCAGAGAGGAATTGAACCCCAGACTTCCTCCGAGCTGCTCGGCCAGGTGTTTGCTGATGCTCAGGCCCAGACCACTGCCACTGTTGTCTCTGGTTGAGGCGCTGCCGCCCCTCACGAATGGCTCAAACACTTGCTGCTGTTGCTCGGAACTGATTCCGACCCCTGTGTCGGCGATCGTAATCTTCAGATAAGGAGGAGAAGTCTTTTCCAGCTCAACGGTGAACGTAAGCCCGCCATCTTCCGTGAACTTCACGGCATTGCCCAGCAAGTTTAGAATGATCTGGCGCAGGCGCATGGCATCACTGACAATCCGCTGGGGAATTCGCCCTTTACAGTAAAAGTCGAGGCTCAGATTTTTCGCCTCCGTTTTCAGGGAAGCTATGGAAAGGGCATCGCGCAAAACCGCTCCCACATCACACTCTTCCATCGACACCTTCAGATTGCCGGTCTCAATCTTGGACAGGTCAAGCAGATCATTCAGCAGGTCGAGCAGGTGCAGACTGTTACGCTTGAGAATATCCAGATAGGCGGTAGAGCCGTCACGGGCAGAAGACTGTCGGCGCCCCTTCTGTATCTCCATCAGGTCCAGGTATCCCAGAATCGCCGTCAGAGGCGTCCTGAGTTCGTGGCTGATGTTGGCAAGAAACACAGACTTGGCATGGTTGGCGCTTTCGGCAGTCTGACGCAGCTGTTCCAGTTGGCGGGCATTCTGCTTGCGCAGGGTGATATCGATGAAGGTAACCACCGTACCACTGATCTCGCCATTCTCCTCGACGATGGGGTGACTCCAGTATTCGACCGGTAGGGGCTTGCCCGCTGCCGTCCAGAACACCTCATCCTCTGAGCCCACGGTTTCACCACTGCGGGTTGAAGCCAGGATGAGGCAGTCTTCACGATGGATGGGCTGACCATCCGGGTGAGCATAGTGCAACAGGTCATGTACATCCTTGCCCATCAAGTCGGCAGTACTGGAAAAACCTAACAGCCGGGCGGCCGACTGGTTACAGAAACTGCACTTACCGCTGACATCCACAAAGAAAATGCCTTCCTCCGTAGAGTTCAGCAACAGACGAATCTTGCGGGCGTCATCGCGCGCTTGTTGCTGCACATTGAACAAGTCAGTGGTGTCATTGATTATGCCGATGAAATAGCCCGAATCACCGCCCAGATCGGTTTTTACAGGGGAAATCATCAAGCTATTCCAGAAGGCCTGACCATCCTTACGGTAGTTTTTCAGCGTAACCTGGCAGCCCTTGCCAGTTCGCACGGATTCCGAAATTTCTTTCACCGCTTCAGGGTCAGTATCTTCGCCCTGCAGGAAACGGCAATTGCTTCCAATCACTTCATCCTCAGAATAACCGGTGATGTCGTAAAACGCCTGATTGGCGTAGACAATTTCCTGATCTCCGCTGGCCCTGGAAATCACAAAGCCGTTCTGAGAAGACTCAAGCGCCTGCGTCCGGAGTGTCAGCTGGG
>JAUIAZ010000076.1 GCA_030427465.1 Gammaproteobacteria bacterium
CCGGCGGCTTCGGTTGGTGTGGCAACTCCGCCCAGAATGGCTCCCAGAACCAGCAGTATCAGAACCAGTGGCGGCAGCAATTCATTCAGAAATGTCAGCCACGAGCCGGGTCCAGCTGATGCATTGTCGCTTGCCGTCGGAGTATCTGCCGGCATCAGCCCGGGCCGGACCACGGCCAGTACGGCGATGAAGACGACATAGGCTGCGACCAGCAACAGACCCGGAATCAGCGCACCGATGAAAAGATCCCCAACCGAGACGGAGTCGGGGGCAAAGTTGCCCATCTGGCGCTGGGCCTGCTGGTAGGCGCTGGAAAGGACATCCCCCAACAGGACGAGGGCGATGGAGGGTGGAATGATCTGCCCCAGTGTCCCCGTGGCACAGATTGTCCCGGTCGCAATGCTGGGAGCATAGCCGCGTTGCAACATGGTCGGCAGGGAAATCAGCCCCATTGTCACGACAGTAGCCCCCACAATGCCGGTGCTGGCGGCCAGCAACATGCCGACCAGGGCTACAGATATGCCCATGCCACCCGGTACCCGCCGGAACAGCTGCGCCATATTTACCAGCAAGCCCTCGGCTATTCGCGATTGCTGCAGCATACACCCCATGAAAACAAACAGCGGCACCGCCAGCAGGGTCTGGTTGATCATCAGGCCATACAGGCGGTTGGACATTGCTTGCAGATAGCTCGGGTCGAGTGTGCCGGTAGCAACACCAAAACCGGCAAACAGCAGAGCGGTGCCCCCAAGAGCGAAGGCGACAGGGTAGCCGGTCAGCAGCACCAGGCAGGTGCAGACAAACAGGATCAGAGGCAGGTACTCAGTCATGAGGGCACCCGGGTTTTTCTGCAGGAGCACCCCGAAGGATGTTGAACTGCCTGCCCAGATCAGCGAGGGCCTGTAGCGTCAGCAAGAGAACCATCAACGGAATCAGGGTCTTTAACAGGTAGACAAAAGGCAGGCCACCGGTTTCCTGGGAGGCTTCCCGGGTGCGCCAGGAGAGAGACACATAATCCAGGCTTTCCCAGGCAATGAAGGCCAGCAAGGGCAGCAGAAGAAAAAGCCCACCCAGCAAGTTCACCCAGGCCCGTGCCCGAGGACCAAAGCCCTGGTACAGAACATCTACCCGCACATGCTCATTCCACTGGAAGGTCAGAGCCATACCCAGCATAAACACGATGGCATGCAGGTACATCACGCTTTCCTGAAGGGTCACAGAGCCAATATTGAAGAGGTAGCGCAACAACACCACACCCAGAGTGCCTGCCACCATCAGCAGATTCAGCCAGCTGACGGCCTTGCCGACGCGGCTGACAAAGGTTTCCAGGGAGTCTATCCAGTTCAAGTCAGTCTTCTTTTTTATTCTGTGTGGGTAATTCGGGTGGGTGCCAGATCCCCGCCTATAATCTGTATGTCACAAATCTGTCACAAACTGTTGTTAATGTGCGTGCAGGTATCAAGCTACCTGAAACGAATTCTAACACTGAGGAGTCTCTCCCATGAAATTGAAAAGTCTGATGTCAGCAGCCACTCTGGTTGTTGCCACCTCCATCGCTTCACAGGCCAGCGCCGAGCTGGACAAGAACCTGCCGGAATATGAAAAGGCCAGCGGTATCAGTGGTAACATTTCCAGCGTCGGTTCCGACACCCTGGCTAACCTGATGACCTTGTGGGCAGAAGAGTTCAAGCGTGCCTATCCAAACGTGAACATTCAGATCCAGGCTGCTGGTTCTTCCACAGCACCCCCTGCACTGACTGAGGGTACTTCTAACCTTGGCCCCATGAGCCGCAAGATGAAGGACAAGGAAGTAGAAGGCTTCGAGAAGAAGTTCGGTTATAAGCCGACTGCCATTCCGGTTGCCATCGATGCCCTGGCAGTATTCGCACACAAGGACAACCCGGTTAAGGGCCTGACCATGCAGCAGGTTGATGCCATCTTCTCTTCTACCCGCAGCTGTGGTGGAAGCCAGGACATCAAGACCTGGGGTGATGCCGGTGTTAGCGGTAACCTGGGCAACCAGACTATCGAACTGTACGGCCGTAACTCGGTTTCCGGCACCTACGGTTACTTCAAGGAAGTGGCTCTGTGTAAGGGTGACTACAAGAGCAGCGTGAAAGAGCAGCCAGGTTCAGCTTCTGTGGTACAGGGCATCTCTGAGTCTCTGAACGCCATCGGTTATTCTGGTATCGGTTACAAGACTGCCAGCGTCAAGACTGTTCCGCTGGCCAAGGAAGAAGGCGGCGAGTACTACGATGCGACTCCTGAAAACGCGGTTAGCGGCAAGTTCCCGCTGTCACGTTTCCTGTGGGTCTACGTAAACAAGGCGCCTAACAAGGATCTCGAGCCAATCGTTGCCGAGTTCATGAAGATGATCCTCGCCAAGCCAGGTCAGGAAGTGGTACTGAAAGACGGTTATGTACCTCTGCCTGCCAGCGTTGCTGAGAAGTATCGCGGTCAGCTGGGCCTGTAAGGTTCATTTGCTGAAAGCCGTGTAAAGAATGCCCCGGCTGAGTCCGGGGCATTTTCATTGGAGGCTCCCTTTACCGAAGGGGGCCTCTTTTGTTATGAATGGTTGTCATTTTCATCGCAAGGGCCATTAGGGGGCTGAGATGGGCAAACTGATCAAAGGTCTGGGGATTCTGGTCGCACTGGTGATTGTGCTGATTATTGCCCTGTTGGTGCTGATCGACCCGATAGCCAAATGGGTAATCGAGACCGAGGGCAGTAAGGCGGTGAAGGCCGAGGTTACGGTTGACCGTGTGGATGTTCGATTTTTCCCGCCCGGAGCCACTCTGAATGATCTTGCGGTCACTAACCCGCAGTCTCCGATGCGCAATGCCCTGGAAGCGGCCACGATTCAGGCAACTCTGGATTTCGCCCCGCTGCTGTCTGGCAAAGTGATTGTGGATCAGGCGGACCTTTTGGGGTTGCGGGTAAATACCGAGCGCAGTCGCTCCGGTGCCATTCCGGGGCTCACGCCGCCCGCGCCGGAAGGCCCGAGCATGGTAGAGCGTATCCGTCAGGACCTGGCCATTCCGACTCTGGATATTCCCAAGCCGGAAGACCTGCTGGCGCGTCTGGATCTCGAAACGGTCAAACAGGCTGAGGCTGTGCAGGCACGCCTCAAGGCCCGGGAAGAGGCCTGGAAGCAGCGCATAGATGAACTGCCCGACAAGCAGACACTGGAAGGCTATAAAGCCCGCATCAAGAGTCTGAAGGAGAAAAAGTCACCGCTTGAGCGCATTGCGGCGATCAAGGAAATCGATGATGTGCAGAAGTCCATCAAGCAGGATCTCAAAAGCATTCGTCAGCTGGAAGATGATTTCAAGGCAGAAATGGCCCAGCTGCGGAAGGATGTTGATGCACTGAAGGCGGCTCCCCAGGCAGATCTGAAGCGTGCCATGGCACTGGTCGGGCTGGATCAGGGCGCCGTGCAGGGGCTTGCGAAAGCCTTGCTGGGAGACGAAGTGGGGCAATGGATCCAGAATGCCTATAGCTGGTATGCGATTGCGGAGCCTTACATCGCGGGCAAACCGCCTGCAGCCGAACCGGCAGCTGACACCGTGCCAGCCAAAACCTGCGATACCTCTGACGGTTTGCCCTGTTTTCTGGTCAAGACGCTCAATATCAGTGGCGAGCTGCCACTTCCTGATTCCACTCTGCCGCTGGAAGGGCGCTTTGAAAATCTCACCGACCGCTCAGATGTCTGGGGCAGACCGGCAGAACTGCTGCTGTCCGGTGGCCAGAGCGGCCAGACCGGCATGACCCTCAAAGGGGTGCTTGACCGCGTAAACCCGCAGCAGGCGAAAGATACGCTTAACCTGGATCTTTCCAGGCTGCCTCTGGCCAACCTGCGTCTGTCTGACCGGGAAGAATTTCCGTTATTGCTGCAACGTGCTGTGGCGGAAGTGGCCGGGAAAGCGGTTATCCAGAATGGAGAGCTGGATATGGATCTGACTGCAGACTTTCTGCAGGTGGTTTTCGAAGGGCTGGATCAGGTCGATGGCACCCGAATCCAGAACGCGCTGGCCAGCGCGCTGGCAACGCTGGAGCGTTTCAATATCAAAGTCACGGCGGATGGTGAGTTTGCTGATCCCACCCTGGCATTCAGCACCAGCCTGGATGATCTTTTTCGCCAGGCGGTCGGTGGCCTGGTCAAAACCGAGCAGGACAAGCTCAGCAAGAAGCTCAGTACAGAGTTGAATGCGCGCCTTTCCGAAAAGATGCCGGAGCTGAACTCACAGCTCAACGGGTTGGTCAGTCTGGAGGATCTGGTCGGTCAGCGACTGCAGGATTTCAGTCGGATAATGTAACATTTCTGTCATAATGAGCTATTACTCTATGCGGGCAGACTCAGTGGCGGGGAACAAGCATGCAGTCGACTATCGGGAAGGGACCTGATCTGGCGTTCGACACGCCTAAACTTCAGAAACACCGCAGAATGCGGGCTCTCAAAGACAAAATTGCCAAGCAGGGCATCGCCGCAGGCGGTGTCAGTGTCATTGTGGCAGTCACCTTGATCTTCTTTTATCTGTTATACGAAGTCGTACCGCTCTTCGGTTCTGCAAGCATGGAACAGGAGCATCAGTATGCTATACCCGGGAACCCTGCGGAAGAAACCGTGGTGCTGGCGATGGAAGAGCAGGCTGAAATCGGCCTGCGCCTGACGCGACCGGGGAATGCGACGTTCTTCCGGACAGATACCGGCGAAACGGTTGTCAGTAACAGCCTTCCCATTCCGGAAGGGGTGGCCATTACCAGCCTGAACGAGGGCAGTCTCGGCAGCCGGACTCTGGTTGCGGGGTTGAGTGATGGCTCCGTACTGCTCTTCAAGCACGATTACAAGGTAACTTATCCAGAAGGCACCCAGCGCGTCATCACGCCGGGCATGGCCTATCCGGGCGGTGAGTCGACAATTCAGCTGGCGCCTGAGGGGGTCAGTCTGACTTCGGTGGCGGGTCGTGACAATGACAGCTACCGCGTCTTCATCGGGGCCGGAGATGACGGCGAGCTTTACGGCAAGTTGTTCTCCAAGTCGGAAAACTTTTTGACCGGTGAAGTTGAGCTCTCCGAGCGTCAGCTCACCTTGCCTCGCACCAATAGCCAGATTGTGGATGTCGAGCTGAGTCCGGATACCCGGCGCCTGATGCTGGTGACCCAGGCGGGCAAGATTGAGATGTACAACCTGACCAATCGGAGCAAGCCGGTTCTGATGGATACGGCCCAGATCGTCAAGGGAAGCGAGCGGATCACTGATGTACGTTATCTGCTAGGTGGATTTGCGATTCTGGTGGCAACCAGCGAAGGACGGGTAGAGCAGTGGTTCCCGGTGCGGGACGACGACAACAACGAGACACTGGAGCGGATCCGGGGCTTTGAGACAGAAGCCAGCGGCGTTGCCGCCATGGCCCTTGAAGAGCGTCGCAAAGGCTTTGTGATGGCCAGCACCGATGGCGAAGTGGCAATCTTCAACACCACCGCACATCGTCGCGCCCTGATGGAAAAAGTGACGGACCAGGGGATTGTCCAGATCGCCATCGCGCCGCGGGCCAACTACCTCCTGGTCGAAACTTCAGACGGGCAGTTACAGTACTGGGCCGTTGACAATGAGCACAGTGATGTCTCTTTCTCGGCTCTCTGGGAAGAGGTCTGGTATGAAGGGTATCAGGAGCCGGAGTATATCTGGCAGTCTTCTGCAGCCAACACGGATTTTGAGCCGAAGTACAGTCTGATGCCGCTGGCATTCGGAACCCTCAAAGCGGCTTTCTATGCCATGCTGCTGGCGGTGCCCCTGGCCATCTGCGGGGCCATTTACACGGCACACTTCATGGCTCCGGCCATTCGCCGCAAGGTCAAGCCAACCATCGAGCTGATGGAGGCGTTGCCGACGGTTATCCTGGGCTTCCTCGCGGGTCTTTTCTTTGCGCCTTTCATGGAAGATCATTTGCCCGGTGTGTTTGCGGTACTGATTATCCTGCCCATTGCGATTGTGGCATTCGGGTTCCTGTGGGCAAACCTGCCCAAGAGCATCCGTCTGGGCGTACCGGATGGCTGGGGCCCGGTTCTGCTGATACCGGTGATTATTCTGGTTGGCTGGTTCTGTTTCGCCATCAGCGGTCAGCTGGAAATCTGGTTCTTCGGTGGCAACATGCCCCTGTGGTTGACCAATGAGCTGGGCATAGACTACAGCCAGCGGAACAGTCTGGTTATCGGTGTTGCCATGGGCTTTGCGGTGATTCCCACTATCTTCTCCATTACCGAGGATGCGGTGTTCAGTGTGCCGAAGCATCTGACTTTCGGTTCTCTGGCGCTGGGTGCAACACCTTGGCAGACCATGACTCGGGTCATACTGCCGACCGCCAGCCCGGGTATCTTCTCTGCGGTCATGATCGGCCTGGGGCGGGCAGTGGGTGAAACCATGATCGTACTCATGGCGACGGGTAACACCCCGATTATGGACATCAACATCTTTGAAGGAATGCGAACGCTGTCAGCGAACATAGCTGTCGAAATGCCGGAATCCGAGGTGGGCAGCACGCACTACCGGATCCTCTTCATGGCAGGGTTTGTACTCTTCCTCTTCACCTTCGTGGTCAATACGCTGGCCGAGTTTGTGCGCCAGCGCTTGCGAAATAAATACAGTGTGGTTTAAGGGCTCAGTAACATGCAGATTTCACTGAAAGAATGGACGCGAAAGGGCGATCCCTGGGTCTGGCTGAATGCCGGGGCCGTCGCCATCAGTCTGACCGCCGTACTGGGCTTGCTGTTGCTGATTACAGTGCGCGGCCTGGTACATTTCTGGCCGCATGCGATCGTGGAAGGGGAGTACCAGCTGCGTGACAGCCAGCCGGTTACGATTGTCGGGGAAATCGTCTCTGATGAATCGGTACCTGCGGAGCAGTTGCGTGACGGTGGGTACCCGGTGCCTGATGACGTTGACTTCATGACCCGGTACCTGATCAAGACCGGTAACCGTGATGTCCTGGGCAGCGACTTTCGCTGGATCCTCTCGGATGCCCTGACAGATCGTCGTTATCCGGAACAGCTCTTTACCCTGGAGCGACGTGAATGGGGTAACTATTACGGTTATCTGGTTTCTGTAAAAGAGAACGGGGCTGAAGTCGCCTCTACCGCGAGCAATGCGGAAGCTGCTGTGGAACGATTCATGGCAGGCGTTGAGCGGTCGCTGGATCTTTATGAGACGATTCACGAGATTGAGAAGGTCAAGATCGGTAGCGTCAACTATGAGCTTGAGCGCCTGCGGCTGGAGCAGCGACGACTTGAACTGGAAGACCGGTTGACTCCAGAGGCGCTGGCAGAGATCAATGCCCTGCGGGAGCAGGAAAACGCTCGCTACAAGGTGCTGGAGCAGGAGCTGGGTGAGCTGTATGTCCAAGCTTCGCGTGACTCGGTCGTGATGCGCGGTATGAGTGGCCAGGAAACGGAAATCCAGTTGTCCAAAATAGTCCGGGCGTTCCAGCCGAATGCGATGGGCCTGGGAGACAAACTGGGTCACTATGTCAGCAAAATCTGGGAATTCCTTTCGGATGACCCGCGGGAAGCCAATACGGAAGGGGGTATCTTCCCGGCCATATACGGTACTGTCCTGATGGTTATCCTGATGGCCATACTGGTCACCCCGCTGGGTGTTATCGCGGCAGTTTATCTGCGGGAATATGCTGATCAGGGAATCCTGACGCGGACCATCCGTATCGCGGTAAACAACCTCGCCGGTGTGCCTTCAATCGTTTACGGTGTTTTTGGTCTGGGCTTCTTCATCTACTTCCTCGGTGGCAGTATTGATCAGCTGTTCTATCCAGAAGCACTGCCTTCACCTACCTTCGGTACTGGCGGTCTCATGTGGGCCTCCATTACGCTGGCGATTCTGACCCTGCCGGTGGTGATCGTGGCCACGGAAGAAGGCCTGGCAAGGATTCCAAGAACCATTCGCGAAGGCAGCCTGGCTTTGGGTGCAACCAAGGCCGAAACCCTCTGGCGGGTGGTCATCCCCATGGCCAGCCCGGCCATGATGACGGGTGTCATTCTGGCGATCGCGCGGGCTGCCGGTGAGGTGGCACCGCTTATGCTGGTGGGAGTGGTGAAACTGGCCCCCTCGCTGCCACTGGATGGAAACTACCCCTATCTTCATCTGGATCAGAAGTTCATGCACCTGGGCTTCCACATTTACGATGTGGGCTTCCAGAGCCCGAACGTTGAAGCGGCGCGACCCCTGGTTTATGCCACAGCGCTGCTGCTGGTGATTGTCATTGCCGTACTGAACCTGGCGGCGGTAGGCATACGAAACCATCTGCGGGAAAAATACAAAGCCCTGGAAATGTAATCGTAACCGGATCTGACAGACTAATTTTTGGAGTGTAACAATGAGTGATGAAAATTTGGGCCAGGCGGCCAGCGCTGAAAACAATCCGGGAGCGGGTAGAACGCACGGGCTGGATATGAGTGCGATCAAGCAGACCACGGAAGAGCTTTCAATCGAGAAGGAAGACATTGCACTGACCTGTGACCAGGTGAAGCTGTTTTACGGCCAGAAAGAGGCGCTGCATGGTATTGACATGCAGATCCCCAAGAAGCGCGTAACGGCGTTTATCGGGCCGTCCGGCTGCGGTAAGTCGACCTTGCTGCGCTGCTTCAACCGTATGAATGACCTGGTGGATGGTTGCCGCATCGAAGGCCAGATCCGCCTGGAAGGCAGCGACATCTACGAAAAGGGAACCGATGTGACCGATCTGCGTCGTCGCGTCGGCATGGTTTTCCAGAAACCAAACCCCTTCCCGAAGAGCATCTACGAGAATGTCGCCTATGGCCTGCGCATCCAGGGCATTAACCAAAAGCGTCTGGTTGATGAAACCGTGGAATGGGCACTCAAGTCTGCCGCCCTCTGGGATGAGGTGAAAGATCGTCTGAATGACAGCGCGCTGGGTCTCTCGGGTGGTCAGCAGCAGCGTCTGGTTATTGCGCGTACTGTTGCCGTCAAGCCGGAAGTCCTGCTGCTGGATGAGCCGGCCTCTGCCCTGGATCCCTTGTCCACCCTCAAGATCGAAGAGCTCATTCATGAGCTTAAAGATGAGTACACCATCGTTATTGTCACGCATAACATGCAGCAGGCGGCCCGTGTATCGGACTATACTGCTTTCATGTACATTGGTGATCTGATCGAATTTGGTCCGACCAGTCAGTTGTTCACCAACCCCGTATCCAAACAGACTGAAGATTACATCACCGGCCGCTACGGCTAGTCATCGGATAACAAGAGGAAATGGATATGCCTATCGGGCACGAAGCTCATCTGCAGCACATCTCAAAGCGGTTTAACAATGAGCTCAAAAATCTGCGCGACCACATGCTTGTTATGGGGGGGATGGTCGAGAAACAGGTGCAACAGGCGCTGACATCGTTGTTGACAGTCGACTCGGAGCTGGCGAGCGACGTGAAAAGCAATGATAAGGAAGTGAACAAGCTGGAGCTCATCATTGACGAGGAATGCACCAACGTGATTGCCTTGCAGCAGCCAGCGGCGAGTGACCTGCGTCTGGTTATTACCATCACCAAGATGGTGAATGACCTGGAACGGATTGGTGATGAAGCCAAGAAGATTGCCAAAAGCACCCTGCAGCTTTCAGATCACGGTCTGGCGCCGCTCGGCCTGGCAGAAGTCCGGGTCATCGGGAACCATGTTCGCAAGATGCTGAATGACTCCCTGGATGCGTTTACCCGTTTTGATACCGCATTGGCCTATGAAGTCATCAAGGAAGATGAAGATGTGGATGCCGAGTATCGCAGTGCCATGCGTGCCCTGGTGACCAACATGATGGAAGATGCCAGAAACATCTCTTCTATCCTTCAGATTATGTGGGTACTGCGTTCGCTGGAGCGGGTGGGTGATCACAGCCGTAACCTCTGTCAGCACATCATCTATATGGTGGAAGGTCGTGATGTGCGGCACAGTTCACTCAAGGAAACAGAGGAAGTGATCCACCACAATCCCTGAGCCACCCCGGCATGCCGGAAGCGACAGTCGCACAAGCCCCCTTCAGGGCCAAAGTAAGCCTCTGAAGGGATTTGTGTTGATTTGTAAGAGCGTACCGATTTAAGCCCTGAGGCCTCCTATACTCCTAAGACTCGCAAAGCGCGTACTGAGTCAGGAGGCCTTTCATGAAATCCTTTTCTATTGCCCTGCTTGCTGGTCTGGTCACGCTGGCCGGTGCGGTTCACGCTGGTACCCAGGTCACTCACCGCAACAGCGAAGAGGCGACTCAGCTGGTAGCACTGGATGTCTCTCTGGGCGAGCAACTGCTCAACCAGACCGGCATCGACGGTCTGCTTTTTCATTATCCCCAGATGGTCAAGAGCGGTGTGCGCCAGCGCATTGAGCGTACCGGTGCGTCTTCGCAGGTGGCGGACTCTTTCGGTACCCTGATAGACCGCTCATTCAAGCCCGATCTCTTGACCCGGCACGTGAGTGCCTCACTTGAGTCGCAGTTCAGCGAAGCGGAGCTTAAGACTTTGCTCGACTGGTATGGCTCTGAACTGGGCCAGCGCATTGTTTCGGCTGAAATGACCAGCGTCAGTCGGGGGGAATACGAGTCGCTGGAGCAAGTGATGGAGAGACTCCAGGTGCAGTACCGGGGTAGTGAGCGCGAAAAGCTGTTCCCTGCTTTTGACCGGGCCACCTATGCCACCCAGATGATGGTCGACAACGCGACCTCTGTGCAGGTATCAATGGCAGCCGCCCTCACCCGGCTCGTAAAGGGGCCAGGTATGCCGACTTTTGAAGAACTGCGCGACATTATCGAAGCGCGCAAGCTGAGTTTACGTGGGCCCGTTGGCCAGAAGGTTTACCTCAATTACCTGTATACCTACCAGGACGTCAGCAACAGTGACCTGGAACGCTACATCCGCTTTGCCCGTTCGGAACTGGGCGAACGCTTCTTCTCGGTATTGAATACCGCCGTTTACGAAGTGCTCAACGACCAGGCCGAACAACTGAGCCGGCCAGCCTACGCAGAATCCGGACGCTCCTGAGGTGTCCGGTCAGCCGGATTTGGCCACGTCGGTATAGGGTGGCCAGCCCAGGGGTTTTCCTCCGAGCAGGTGCAGGTGAATATGAAAAACCGTTTGACCACCGTGCTCGTTGCAGTTCATGACCGTGCGATAGCCTTCTTCGTCAATTCCCAGATCCCGGGCAATCTGGCCGGCAGCCCACAGCAGGTGGCCAGCCAGTTCGCGCTGGTCTTCCTGAATGTCATTGATGGTGGCAATGGGTGTCTTGGGTATGATCAGGAGGTGAACGGGAGCCTGAGGATTGATGTCCTTGAAGGCCAGGCAAAGATCGTCTTCGTAGACGATGTCTGCGGGAATTTCCCGGCGGATAATGCGGGTAAATAGCGTATCGCTCATTTAAGTCTCCTGAGGGTTTTCGGTTTGCCGGTTAAGGGAAGGCAGCCCGGGCAGGGCATTCAGGCCAGTCGCATATTCCAGGACTTTACGCTTGCCGGGTCCGGTTCTCTGGGCGATGCCCAGTCCCAGGTTGCGCAGCGCCCTAAGCGGACCGACATCGTTGCTGAACAGATAGTAGAAGCTGTCCATCAGGGTCATCATCAGCAGATTATCCATTCGTCGTTGGCGCTCGTAGTTTTCGAGAACGGGAAGGAACCCGGCTTCCGGGTCCCGGTCCGGCGCTTCGGCAAAGGCCTGGAGCAAGGCAGTGGCGTCCTGAAAGCCGAGATTGACGCCCTGTCCTGCCAGGGGATTGATAGTGTGGGCGGCATCTCCGATCAGTGCCAGACCGGATTGAACGTAGCGCTTGGCATGGCGCTTGACCAGGGGGAATGAGCCGACCTGGGTAATACGCGTCAGGGGTGGCAACTCTTCGGGAAACTCTTCCTGCACGCGGCGTTGCAGGATGTCCAGAGGCAGACGTTTAAGCTCGGCCAGCCTTTCCGGGCTGTCATACCATACCAGGGAAGCAAAGGATTCCTGCCCCACATCGCACAAGGGCAGGAAGGCGAGGGGGCCGTGCGGGGTGAAAGCCTGCCAGGTAATGTCGCTCGCTGCACCGCGATAAGCCACGGCAATGACCATGGCGTGCTGGCTGTAAGGGTCTTCTCTCAGACCTAGCCCCGCCAGCGTACGCACGCGGGAGAGGGCGCCATCGGCGGCGATAACGCAATCGCTCCGAAGTATCTGGCCATCATCCAGGGTGACTCCAGTGATGCGCTCCTCCTCTCGCAGCAGGTCGGTCACACTGTGGCCAGTAATCAGTTCCACGTTCGGATGTGCCTCCAGTGCGCGCCAGATCCCTCTCTGAATGACCAGGTTTTCAATCATGTAACCGAGGTGACGGGTGCCGACTTCTTCGGCATGAAATTCTGTGCGATTGAGTGGCTGGCGGATGCCTGGCAGTGTCAGGCGGCGTTCCAGCTTCTCCCACACGGCGAGGCGTCGATAAGGGTGCAGGCGCTGCGCCTCAATGTGAGGCCAGATCCCCAACTGCCGGAGGAAGGCTTCACTGGCCAGATTGATGGCGGAAACCCGGATATCCGGTGCACTGTCGGGGTCAAAATCGGGTGGTATCTGGCGCTCGATAACCTGCACCGAAAAACCCTGGTCCGCCAGGCCCTTTGCGACGGTGCCGCCGACCATGCCCCCACCAACCACCAGCATGTTTTTATTCGTGCTCACAGCACCCCCTTGATTTTCGGTCCGTATGACCAAACACTGGTTTGTATTCTCAATGTCAGGGCGTGATCTTGCAAGCATCGTACAGGAAGCCGATAGCATGATGAGCAGTTTGTTTTCTTGGCA